>JADFSR010000036.1 GCA_022560615.1 Gemmatimonadota bacterium | reverse complement strand
GTCGTCTCTCCTCCTCGGACCACCGCCTTCGGCGGCGGTGCCCGCTACGGCTACGACTCGTCGTCCTTCCTACTCTTGAACTCGCGAGACCCCCGGGTACCCGCTTGCGGGTGGCGGCCCACTGTACCTCTACCACGGGCTGCCGTAGGGCTTCCTGTCCACAACGGTTTTGTCGAAATTGCGGGGGCCTTCTTCAACAGCCTTCTCGGAGTGGCGATGAGTGGATCAACCCGCGTGTTCGGACTTGGGCGTCTGGCGTTGCTAGCTGTCGCCATTGTGCCGGCGGCGTGCACCACCCAGGTGATGCAGCCCCCGGCGGTCGCGGCGGTCGCGGCCCCGCTTGCGGTGGAGCGCTTCCTTCAGGCGGCGAACTCGCGAGACCTGCATGGGATGGGTCGCCTCTTCGGGACGGCGGGCGGGCCGATGATGGACACCGGCAGCACATTCGGCTGCATGTTCAAGAAGATCGGGTCGTGGTTCGGAGGTCAGTCATGTGTGACCCGGCAGGATGTCGAGATCCGCATGAACGCCATCTCCTCCATACTGCAGCACGAGGACTACCGAATCGTGCGCCAGGAGATGGTCGCGGGCCGCGACACACCAACCACGCGCGTCGTGGTCAATCTCACGATCGGTGGTCAGTCGGTCGACAACGTGCCGTTCTTGGTCGTCCAGGCGAGCGGGGGACGGTGGCTCGTGCAGGAGGTCGATCTGCAGCGCGTGATGACCGGACGGTAGGCTTTCGGCATGGCGTGGGAACCCCCAAGGGTTTGTTAGGTACGGGGCCCCGCGAGGGCTTAGAAGGGTGATCGGAAAGGGGGGTGTGCCCAGCACCGGGTTGAAATGAACAGACGAGTGTGTGGGTTGCGGTGGCACGGCCCCATCTCCGTCGTTGGAGCTCCTCGACGTAGCGACGGCTATGGCGTCGTCGCTCCGCCTAGGATATACGGCCGTGGCACCCGGGGACCCGTGCGACAGCACGGGTGGCGGCCCGTCCCCCTTTCCGATCACCCTTCTAGAAGCAGTGCTGGACCAGCTCGACGAGCACGCCCTGGGTGCTGGAGGGGTGCAGAAAAGCGACCAGATGTCCTCTGGCACCCGGGCGCGAGACCCGATCGACGAGCTCGAGGCCTTGCGCTTCGAGGCGCGTAAGTTCGGATTCGATGTCGTCGGTGCGGTACGCGAAGTGGTGGAGTCCCGGACCCCGACGTTCGAGGAAGCGACCGATGGTCGTTTCCGGGCCCAGTGGCTCGAGGAGCTCGACAGCGCCGACGAAGGCGATGCGGACTCCCTGGGCCTCTAGCACTTCAGGCGGGGAGCTGGTCTTCCCGAGCAGGACCTCGAAGAGGCGGCACGCCTCTTCCAAGGAAGGAACGGCGACGCCTACGTGGTCCAGTGGGCGGCTGGCCTCTAGTGATTGAAACATGGAAGTAAGCTCATAAGGAGAGCCGAAATGGCAACGAATGATGCGATTCTCGAAATCACCGACGCGAACTTCGCGGAGGAGGTCGAGGGTGGTGAGGGGCTCCAGATGATCGACTTCTGGGCGACCTGGTGTGGCCCGTGCAAGATGGTGTCACCGATCGTCGAGGAGCTCGCCGGAGAGTACCAGGAGAAGGGACTGCGGGTCGGGAAGCTCGACGTGGACACCAACCCGAGCGTGACGACGCGTTTTCGAGTGACGTCGATTCCGAGCATCCTGTTCTTCAAGGACGGAGAGCTCGTCGACAAGGTGATCGGCGCGGTTCCGCGTCCGCAGCTAGAGGAGAAAATCCTAGAACATCTTTAGCAGCCGGTGGTAGACTTCCCGGGTGGCCACCCTATACCTCGTGAGCACCCCCATCGGGAACCTCGCGGACGTGAGTCCCAGAGCGGAGGAGACGCTCCGTGCGGTGCACCGGATCCTCGCGGAGGACACGCGGCGTTCCCGTGTGCTCACCGCCCACGTGGGGGCCAAGGCGCCTCTCGTGTCGTTGCACGCCCACAACGAGCGCGGGCGCATCGAGCGCGTCCTGGCATGGCTCGGTGCGGGTGAGGATCTCGCGCTCGTATCCGACGCGGGCACGCCGTTGGTGTGCGATCCCGGTGCGACCCTCGTTGCAGCCGTACACGAGGCCGGGTATGCGGTCGTTCCGATTCCGGGGCCCTCGGCCGTGCTCGCCGCTCTGGTCGCGTCCGGGCTGTCCATGGGACCCTTTCTCTTCCTCGGTTTTCCCGACCGAAAAGGGAAGTCGAGGCAGGCGCTGCTCGAGAGGGTAGCCTCCAGCACCGAGACCGTCGTGCTGTTCGAGTCTCCCCGACGTACCGTGCGTCTGCTCGAGGATCTCGTGGGTGAATGCGGCCCGGAGAGGGCGGTCGCGGTGGCGCGTGAATTGACCAAGGTGCACGAGGAGTTTCAGCGAGGAAGCCTCGCCGAGGTCGCGGCACACTACCGGGAACATCCGCCCAAGGGCGAGGTCACTGTCGTCGTGGCTCCCGGGGACTCCGGCGTATCCGAGGCGGAGCGTGCGTCGAGGCTGGACGCAGCGAGGGGATTGGCACTGGAGCTCGCCGCCGAGGGCATGAAGCCGTCGGCTGCGGCGAAGGAGATCGCTCGCCGTCTCGACCTATCGCGTAACGACGCGTACCGTATCGTCCACGACTCCGACGAATTTTGAAGGCCCACGCATGACCTGGATCCTCCTGGCGACGCTTCTGACGTCTAGTGACGCACGCTTCGAGTCCGCCCCGAGCGACTCGATCACGATCGCGCGCCTACAGTACGAGGGCGGGGGCGACTGGTACGCGAACCCGTCGTCGTTGCCGAATCTGCTCGCCGCGATCCGGGAGCGGACCGGGATTCCGGTCGCCCGCCGAGAGATCAACATCCGACCGCTCGATCCCGCGCTGTACGACCACCCCTACCTCTACATGACCGGGCACGGTGACGTGCGCTTCTCCGCGGCGGAGCGCGTCCAGTTGAGGAAGTATCTCACGTCGGGGGGCTTTCTCCACGCCGACGACAACTACGGTCTCGACGAGTCGTTCCGGGAGGAGATCGCCCAGATCTTTCCCGACTCTGAGCTGACGGAGATCCCTGCCGATCACCCGGTCTTCCACACGTTCTACGACTTTCCGGAAGGGCTGCCGAAGATTCATGAGCATGACGGCAACCCTCCGCAGGCCTTCGGGGTCTTTCACGAAGGGCGGTTGGTGGTGTTCTACTCGTATGAATCGGATCTGGGAGATGGTTGGGAAGACGAAGACGTTCACGGTGACTCCGAAGACCTTCGTGAGGCGGCGCTTCGCATGGGTGTGAACCTGTTCCTGTACGTGCTGGGTCAGGCGGTGTCGTGAGTCCGGCAGGCAAGCGGCTGCACGGCGAGGTCCAGGGGGTTCGTGGTCACCTGAGGAAGCGAGGCGCGATCGCGTTGAGCGTCTGGTTGGCCGCGGTCGTCGGACTCGCGCTGATCGCGGCATGGATGCTTGCGGGTCCTGAGGGCTGGCGCCAGGGAAGCGACGTACCCGCGCAGTTGGACGCGGTGGTCCTGGCGCTCGCGCTCGCCGCATTGTGGGCGCATCGGGCCGGGGCGATGCGCTGGTTGGCGGAAGCTCCGCTCTCGGAGACGATGGAGCGCGCCGCGGGTCTACGTCCGGGCATCGTACGGGGCACCTTGGAGCTGTCGCGTGAGATCCCGCCGGGCGTTTCTCGCTCACTTGCGGCGCGGGCGGCTGAACGCGCTCTTGCGGGGCTCAGCGAGCGCTCGCCGGCGGTCCTATCCGGTGAGTTGGGCGCGGCGCTCGATGTCTGGACACGGCGGGGCCTTACCGCTTTCTCGGTTCTGGCGGTCCTCGCGATTGGCCTGGCAGTGGCCACGCCCAGTCGATCGCTCGGGGCGTGGGCGGGCCTCTCGTCCCCGTTCGGACTCATGAAGGACCCTGTGCTGCCTTCGATTGTGGTCACGCCCGGGAACGTGGAGGTTCTGCGCGGCTCGGACGTCGGGCTCACCATCGAGGCCCCCGGGCGGGCTACGGTGCTCCTTTCGTGGCAGGCCGCGGGCGACATCGCGCGAAACGAGAGGCTCGAGCTCACGCGGGAACGGGCGTCGCATGTCTTCGAAGCCATCGCTTCGCCGATCGAGTATCGAGTCCAAGGCGACGACGGCAGCGAGACCGAGACTTACTCGATCATCCCGATCGATCCACTCTTCGTGAGCGATTTCGTTCTCGGCGTGGTGTACCCTGCGCACACCGGCCTGCTGCCGGATGAGTATCGCGGGGACCCGCCTCCGTTGCGTCTGCCCAGCGGGTCCCGCCTCACACTGGAGGGACGCGCGAGCCGCCCACTTTCGCGTGCCGCCCTGGAGGATTCGACTGGCGCGACCGCGATCGAACTCCAGGTTGAGGGAAGCGGCTTTCAGGGGGCGTGGACGCCACGGGCGGACGGCGTGTTCTCCTGGTCCTTCCAAGACGACGACGGAGATCCAGCCGAGATTCAGCCGGGACCGCTCGTGATCACGCTCGTGCCGGACTCGGCGCCGCACGTGGCGATCCCCCTGCCGGGACGTGACACGATCCTGCCGTTGAACCTTCGCCAGCCGCTCATTCTCGAAGCGAGCGACGACTACGGCCTCCGGCGCCTGGAGCTCGTCGCGTACAGAGTCACGGCGTTCGGTGAGCGCCACGAGCCCATCACGCAGGGATGGGACCTCGGTGGCACGCGCGCGGCGCTCGCGCGTCCGCTTCTCGACCTTAGGAGCTGGGGCCTTCTGCCCGGCGACACCGTGCGGTACTACGCCAGGGCCATCGACAACGCTCCTTCAGGCCAGGTCGCGTCGACGCGCGAGTACGTGCTACGCATGCCGGCCGCCGCCGAGATGCAGCGTGCCGCGGAGCAGCAGCTCGAGGACGTCGCCGACCGGCTCGCAGAGCTGGCGGAGGAAGCGGCCCGTCGCGCCGAAGAGAATCGGGATCAGGCGCTCCAGAACGCTGCGCAAGGGGATGCTCGCGGAGCTCGGGAAGAAGGTCAGCCGGAGTTCGAGCAGCGGGAGGAGCTGCAAGCGGCGCTCGACAATCAGGAGGAGATGAGCACTGCGGCCGACTCATTGCACGCCGAACTCGGAGAGCTCGAGCGCATGCTGGAGGAAGCCGGCCAGGCGGACCCAGAGCTCTCGAGAGAGCTCGAGGAGCTTCAGGAGCTACTCAGGGAACTGACCGGGAGCGACTTGCGGCAGCGTATGGAAGAGATGGCCGAGGCGTTGGATCAGGACGATCTGCGCCGGGCCAACGAGTCTCTGAGTGATCTCGCGGAGCAGCAGGAAGAGTTTCGCAAGCGACTCGAGCAGGCTCTGGAACGATTCCGTCGGGCCGCGGTGGAGCAAGACTTCCGGGCGACGACCGGCGAGGCCGAGGAGCTCGCGCGTCAGGAGGAGGCGTTGGCCGACGCCATGAAGGAGGAGGACAATCCCGAGCTGCGCGGCGAACAGCAACAGGACCTCGAAGCCCGCGCCGAGCAGTTGCAATCTCAGATGGAGAGGCTCGAGCAGCGACTGGGCCAGATCGACGAACAGGAAGCGGCTGCGGGCGTGCAGCAAGCGCGGGAGTCGATGCGGCAGGCGCAGCAACAGATGCAGCAAGCGGAGCAGCAAGCGAACCAGGGCCAGAATCAACAGGCCGCGGAGCAGGCGGACCGGGCCGCGGAGCGTCTCCAGCAGGTCGCGGAGGAGCTGCAGCAAGCGCAGGAGCAGATGGCGGAGGAGAGGGCGGAGGCTGCCCAAGCTGCGCTTCACCAGGCCGCGGACGACGCGCTCTCGCTGGCGCGCAGGCAAACGGAGTTGCGCGAGCGCATGCGTGGCTCGAGCCAAGAGCAAGTGGCCGGAATGCGTAGCGACGAGGCATCGCTCCTGCAGGGGGTCGAGAACATGGCCGAGAACCTGCAAGCCGCGGGACAGGGGGCGATGGAAGCGGACCAGCAACTGTCCGCGCACTTGGGACGCGCGATGGAGTCGATCGAGAAGACCATCGAGGCGATGCAGACCCGCCGGGGCTCCACACCCTCGCCGCATGCGCAGGCGGGCCAGGCGATAGGAGACCTCAACCAGCTCGCGCTCGCGGCGATCGCCGGCGCGGAGGGGATGGGACAGCAAGGCGAGGGTCAGTCCGGTGACGTGGCCCAGCAGCTCGAGCAGCTCGCGCAGGAGCAGGGCGACTTGATGAACCAGACCGGGCAGCTGATGCCGCTCGAGCTCGGTGAGCAGGCGATGCAGCGGCAGTTGCAAGAGCTGTCGCAAGGGCAGCAGTCAGTCGCGTCCGATCTCGGTGAACTGGCGGACCAGCCGGGAGCGGAGGAGTCGCTCGGAGACCTCGAGCAACTTGCGGCCGAAGCAGAAGCGCTCGCCGAGCAGCTCGCTCAGGGGCGCCTCACGCCGGAGATCACGCAGCGGCAGGAGCGACTCTTCCACAGGCTTCTCGACGCCGGACGTTCGCTCGAGCGCGAGGAGTCCTCGGACGAGCGGGAATCCGAGACTCCGGGTGTGTTCGAGCGCGGCGAGATCATGGCGCTCACCGCGGACCAACTCGGGCTCCTTCGCTTCCGACTGCCGGACGCGGCGCAGCTCCAACGCCTGAGCCCTGCCGTGCGGCAGCTCGTCATTCAGTATTTCGAGCGCCTCAACCGCGGCGGCGGCGGTGGCGGCGGCGGCAGTGGTGGCAGTGGCGGAGGGGGGTCGTGATGTCCCCGCGCCAACTCTGGTCCGGCTTTGGGGTGCTGACGCTGCTCCTTCTCTGCTCGACCCCTGCGACCGGCCAGATCCGCCGAGGGACGGATGAGGGTCGCCTGCTGCGCGACGCAGCGGCGCGGGAGTCGCAAGGCGACTTCGACGGCGCGGAATCCGTCCTGCGCCGATTGCTCGAGGCCGACCCTGCATCGTCGGGTGGGCTCTTCGCGCTGGAGCGCGTGCTGCGCGCAAAGGGGGAGACCGCCGAGATCCTCCCTTTGGTGGACGCGTTTCTCGCGCGCGACGCGGCTTCGTCGGGAGTACGGTACCTGAAGCTGCGCGTCCTCATGGAGTTCGATTCGCTCGACGCTCTCGAGCACGAAGCCGAGCGCTGGTTCGAGCTGGACCCCGCAAGCGAGGTTCCGTACCGAGAGGTTGCGCGTGTGTTTGAGCGCGCCTTCGGGTCCGATCGGGCGCTGCAGATTCTTCGCAGGGGCCGCGAGGCCGCGGGCGTTGACGCGCTCGCGATGGAGATCGGGGACATGCTCGCAGCGAGGGGGGACCGTGACGGAGCCGTCGACGAGTGGCTTCGCGCGATCGGCGACGATGGCGCGCAGACCACGGCGATCGCGCGCCGAGTGCAGGGACTGACACAGGGTAGGGACGCCGCCGGCCGCCGGCTCGTCCGCTCACTCGCGCGGTCCGATCTGCTGCCGAGGCGGCGCGCGGGCGCGCGCATTGCGCTCGACCTGGGTCTGGGGCCAGAGGCGCTCGATCTGTCCAAGGAGGTGGCGAGCGACCTGGACGGACGCGCTCGCGAGATGTTCCTCAACGACGTGGCGCGCCGGGCGCGAGAGAAGGACCTCGTGCGGACGGCGTCCTGGGCCTTGTCCGAGTTGGGCGGCGATGCGTCCACCCCGGCCGAGCGTCGCCGGTTCGACCAGCGGATTCTGGACGTGGCGCTGGCCGCCGCGGATACGGCAGCCGCGCTCGACGCTCAACGCCGCATCGCGGCTTCGTTCTCCGCCGGCTCCGTCGACCGACGTCGGGCGATGGCGCAGGTCATCCGTTTCGAGGGCGCCGATGCGGACCCGGGACGACTCGGGGAGCTATTGAAAAACTTCCGGGATGAGTTCCCGAACGCGCCGGAGCTCGACGATCTGGCGGCCACGGTGGCGGCGGGGCTGCTGGCGCGGGGAGACGCCGCCGGGGCCGCCGCTGTGCTCGAAGGAATCGAAGGACCACGCAGTGGCGTCGAGCGAGCGTATCTCCTGTTCGATGCGCGTGAAGTCGAGGAAGGCCGGCGGGCGCTCTTGCTCGCGCTGCCCGGCCTGGAGCCGTCGGACGCGACGGAGGTCATCCAGATGGTGGGCCTGATGGGGCGCCTGTCAGCGGAGGGGGCGGAGCTGCTCGCCACGGCCATGGTGCGAGCGCATAGGGGACAGGCCTCGGAGGCCGTGCGTGCGTTGACGGAGGGTGCGGAATCGCTCCGCCGGGACGAACGTCCGCCCGTGCTCGCCGAGGCCGCGCGCATCGCGCAGCGCGGGGAGCTGCCGAGCGAGGCTGCGCTGATCCGGGAACGTATTGTCACCGAGTTCCCCGACGCGCCCGAGGTTGGCGAAGCGGCGCTGGCGCTCGCACGGTACCGGGCCGCCTCGAGCGACGGGGTCGCCGCCGCGATCGCGCTGCTCGAAGAGCTCATCACCTCGCGTCCGAACGCGGCGGTAGTGCCGGATGCGCGGCTCGAACTCGAAAGGCTGCGGGGGCGGGGGCGGTGAACTACTTCACGGCGGCCCTCGTGGTCATGGGGCTGTTCGCGGCTCGACCCGCGTCAGCCCAGTGGATTCTCGTGCCCATGGATAGCGATCAGCGGAACCATCTGCGTGCGTACGGGCTGACGTACTGGACGTTGGAGCAGGAAGAGAAGGCGGAGTGGCTGCTCAACTACCGGGGTGGCTCCTTCTTACTTCCGGACCGCGCGGACGTCCGCCGGGAGGCGGCGCTGCGCGGAGTCACGATCGTCACTGTGGACGCGCCGGGCGAGGCGCGCATTCGCGCGACGATCGCGGACTCCAATATGGAGGCAGTGCCGCTCGAGCGCGCGCCAAAGGTCGCGATCTATACGCCGCCGAATACGACCCCGTGGGACGACGCCGTCACGCTGGTTCTCGACTACGCGGGCATCGCGTACGAGACCATCTGGGACTACGAGGTGCTCGAGCAGGACCTGAACGACTACGAGTGGATCCACCTCCACCACGAGGATTTCACCGGGCAGTACTCGAAGTTCTACCTCACCTACGCCGGTGCGCCTTGGTTGCAGGAGGAGGTCGCGCGCAACCAGGAGGTCGCGAGGGCGGGTGGATTCGCGAACGTGCCGGAGCTCAAGAAGAGCATCGCGATGAAGATCCGGGACTTTGTCGAAAACGGCGGCTTCCTGTTCGCGATGTGCTCGGCCACCGAGACACTCGAGCTCGCGCTCGCGGCGGGCTCGGTCGACATCGCTGCCGCGTACTCGGACGGGACGCCGCCGGACCCGGACGCTTCCGCCAAGATGGATTGGAGCCGTACCCTCGCGTTCGAGCACGCGCAGGTCCAGCTAGCGCCCGCGGTGAATTCCTTCTCGGACATCGACGCGCATCAGGTGAATACGCAGTGGAGGAAGGAGCTCGGCGTGTACACGCTCTTCGACTTCTCCGCCAAGTTCGATCCGGTGCCCTCGATGCTGACGCAGAACCACCAATCCGTGTTGCCGGACTTCTACGGTCTGACCACCTCGTTCCGGGAGGATCGCCTTCAGTCCGGCACGATCGTGCTCGCGCGGGAACAGGGCTGGGCCAAGTACGTTCACGGCAACCTTGGGGAGGGGACGTGGACCTACTTCGGCGGCCACGACCCTGAGGACCCAGAGCATCAGATCGGCGATCCCCCGACCGACCTCGCGCTGCATCCGAACTCCGCCGGTTACCGTCTGATTCTGAACAACGTTCTCTTCCCGGCTGCAAGGAAGAAGAAGCTCAAGACGTAGTGCAATGACGGACGTGCCCGAAGGCTTCCCGATGCGGATCCCAAAGGAGGCTCTGGTCGGCTTGGACGGCCTGGACGGCGTGGACGGGCTGGAACCGGAGGCGGCACCGCCCAGGCCGGCCGCGACTCCGCCCACGCCGCTCACGCTGTCAGGGGAGAGCTCGGCGCGCCTGAAGGCGGAGATCGAGCGTGCCGGCGGACGGGAAGTGTGCTTTCTCGCGCGCGTGGATGAGGATCGTGTCGTGCGCGAGCCCCGGGCCGTCGCCCGCGGCAACTTCGCCGCAGTGCTCGTGGCTGCCCGGGATGCCGACGAGGGCGGGGTGATGCTGCACAATCACCCTTCAGGCGTGCTCGAGCCCTCGGATGCGGACATGCGGGTCGCGGCGCAGCTGTACGAAGAAGGCCTGGGCACCGCGATCATCGACAACGGGGCTGAGCAGCTGTACGTGGTTGTCGAACCGCCGCAGCCCCGAGTCCGGGTGCCGCTGAAAATCGAGGAGCTGGACGCACTGCTCGCGCCAGACGGCGCTCTCGCCGAGCGTTTCGACGGCTACGAAGACCGCCCGGGGCAGCGCGACATGCTGCGAACCGTCGTCGACCGCTTCAACGAGGGAGGTGTAGCGATCGTCGAGGCGGGAACCGGCACCGGGAAGTCTCTGGCGTACCTGCTGCCGGCCGCTCGCTGGGCGCAGGAGAACGGAGAGCGGACGGTGATTTCGACCAATACGATCAATCTCCAGGAACAGCTCGCCGGTAAGGATCTGCCGCTGGTGCAGTCTCTGATAGGCGAGGTGCGGTGGGCATTGGTGAAGGGTCGGGGCAACTACGTGTCGATCCGCCGCGCGTTGCTCGCCGCTGAAGCGCAGACCTCGCTCTTCGACGACGATCGCTCCGACGAGATGAGAGCGCTTCTCGAATGGATCAGCACCACGGACGACGGGTCACTCTCGGACCTCCCGTTCACGCCGGAGCCCGAGACCTGGGAGGAGGTCCGAAGCGATCCGGATATCTGTCTGCGCAGCCGGTGTCCGCACTTCCAGCAGTGCTTCTATCAGCGATCACGCCGCCGGGCCGCGTCCGCCGAGCTGTTGGTCGTGAACCATCACCTCCTGTTCACCGACCTCGCGGTGCGGAACGCCACGCTGAACTTCACGCAATCCGCGGTCCTTCCCGCGTACAACAGGGTCATATTGGACGAGGCACACAACATCGAAGACGCCGCTACGTCTCATCTGGGTGTCGAGGTCACGCGCCGCAGCCTCTACCGCATGTTCTCGAGGCTCGACCGGCGGGGCAAAGGTATTCTCACGGCGCTTCACGGGGCCCTGTCTGGATCTTCGAATAGCCAGGAGCTGCGCGAGAGGTTGGAGAACCGCGTTCGCCCCGCGATGTCTCGCGCACGCGCCGAGGTCGAGGGCTTCGTCGAAACGATCGAGTCGTTCATCCCTCCCGGCGGAGGCAGTGTCCGCCTCGGACCCTCGGGGATCGGGGAGCCTGCGGAGCGCGACGACGTTCGGGAGAGACTGGCAGGGACGCTGGCCTCGATGGGCGCGCTCGAACGGGAGGTCGCCGAGCTGCGGGCCCGCATCGAGCTCGATGAAGAGATTTCGGATGCGCTGGAGGGTCGTGTGCTGGACCTGCGTTCCGTGGAGCGACGTCTTGCGGCGTCGATGCACGGACTGCGCCTCGTGCTCGCTCCGGGGGAGGAGGCAGACACGTACGTGCGCTGGTTGGAAGCCCGTGGACGTGGGAAGCGCGCGAACGTCGTGATGGCAGCGGCTCCCATCGATCTCGGAGGGCTCCTTCTGGACGCACTCTTCACGAAGGCCGAGACGACGATCCTGACCTCTGCGACGCTCTCGACGCGCAAGAGCTTCGATTTCCTCCGAGCGCGCCTCGGGCTCGACGCCCAGCACCTCGACGGTACTGATAATCCACCTGAGGTAGTAGAGCGTATCCTGGTGTCGCCGTTTGATTTCAAGTCTCAGACGGTGCTTTGTGTGCCCACAGACTTGCCGGGTGCGGAGGGCGGCGCCAAGGCGTTTCAGGTGGCGACTGCGGACGTGACTCTCGAGCTCGCAGAGATGAGCGACGGCGGGCTCTTCGTGCTCTTCACGTCGCACGCCGCGTTGCGCCAGGTCGCGGAGCTGCTCCGCGAGCACGGCTCCGCGGAGCGTTGGCCGCTCTTCGTTCAAGGGGAGGACGATCGACACCGGCTCTTGCGTCGCTTCGCGGAGCACGGACGCGGCATCCTGTTGGGCACGACGTCGTTCTGGGAGGGTGTCGACGTGCCGGGGGACCCCCTACGCGGCCTGATCATCCAGAAATTGCCGTTTCGCGTGCCGACCGAGCCGATCACGGCGGCTCGCATGGAAGCGGTGGAGCGCGCTGGTGGGGATCCTTTCCAACAGTACATGCTTCCCCACGCCGCGCTGCGGTTGAAGCAGGGCTTCGGGCGGCTCATCCGATCGCGAGCAGACCGTGGAGCGGTGCTCCTCCTGGACGATCGTATCGTGGTGAAGCGATATGGACGCTATCTGCGGGATTCGCTTCCGGATGCCCCGTTCGTCAAGGGCCCGTGGAGTGACGTCCGCCGACGGCTCGAGGCGTTCTACGAGGGTCGCTGAGCCATGGCGGGCGCTCTTGGTGCGGTGAGCGAGGCCGCCTAGATTCCATCCATGAGACGGATCTTCGGAATGGGCGTGGGCGTGGTCTGGCTGGGCATGGCCTCAGGCGCGTTCCGCAACGGCAGCGCCGGATGGGACGCGGGTCACTCGGACCTCGGCTTCTGGTGGACTGTGATCGCGGGCCTTCTGGCCATCGCTGGCCTCGGGGCGCTGATCGGCACCTGGATCCACACGCGGCCGAGCGACGCCTGAAGCCATCCAGACTTCAGATGTCCCTGCCTTTTCCGTCCAAGATCGTCTGCGTCGGGCAGAACTTTGCGAAGCACGCGGCTGAGCTCGGCCACGACGTTCCCAGTGAGCCACTGATTTTCCTGAAGCCACCGTCTGCGATCATCCGCACGGGGGACGACATCGTCATGCCGACCTGGGCGGGGCGAGTGGACTTCGAGGGAGAGATCGGAGTGGTGATCGGCGTCCGTGCGCGGAACGTGGCCGCGGATGCTGCTTGGGAGCACGTCGCCGGATTCGCGCCTGTGAATGACGTCACCGCGCGCGAGCTCCAGAACGCGGACGGGCAGTGGAGCCGGGCGAAGGGCTTCGACACGTTCTGCCCCATCGGCTCGGTGACCCCCCTCGGGGAAGTGGACCTGGACGGCCTCCGCGTCACGACACGCGTAAACGGTGACGTGCGTCAGGACTCTCCCGTGCAGGACATGGTCTTCCCGATCCCCGTCCTGATTGAACACATCACGCGCTTCATGACGCTCGAGCCTGGAGATGTCATCGCGACGGGCACGCCATCCGGGATTGGCCCGCTCGCCGACGGGGACGAAGTCGTCGTGCACGTCGCGGGTGTCGGCGAGGTCGCGAATCGGGTCCGCGAGGAGTAGGCATGACGCGACGCAGCACACGCTTCGAGGCGCTCCCGGACTTTCCGCTCGCGGAGATGAGGGCGGCGCGCACAAGACTCGAGGCTGAAGGCGTCGACGTGATCGATCTGGGCGCTGGAGACGCGAGCTTGGATCCACCGCCTGCGGTCGTCGAGCGACTACGCGAAGTCGCGGGCGATAACGCTCACTCGCGTTACCCGTTCCAGATGGGGCTGCCCGCCTTCCGCGAGCAGATCGCCAGCTGGATGCGGCGCAGATTCGGGGTCTCCGTGGACCCGTGGGCCGAGGTGCTACCGCTCATCGGGTCCAAGGACGGGATCTCTCACCTTCCGTTCGCGTTCCTGAACGAAGGTGACGCGGCGGTCATCCCAGATCCAGGCTATCAGGCCTACCTGGGCGGCGTGACACTGGCGGGCGGTGAGCCCCACCTCGTCGCGCTACGCCCCGAGAACGACTTCCTGATCCCGCTCGACGAGCTTTCCGAGTCGGTCGCGAGCCGCACGCGACTTCTGTATCTCAACTATCCCAACAACCCTACAACTGCGACCGCGCCGGACGACTACTTCGAGCAGTCGATCCGGTTCTGCGCCGAGCGCGAAGCAGTCCTCGTCCACGACAACGCGTACTCCGAGATCGCCTTCGACGGGTATCGGCCGCGTAGCATCCTCGAGTTCGACGGAGCTCGCGACGTCGCGGTCGAATTTCACTCCCTGTCCAAGACGTACAACATGACGGGGTGGCGGCTGGGGTGGGTGGCCGGAAACCGCGATATCATAGCGGCGCTTTCGAAGGTGAAGTCGTTCATGGATACGGGGCAGTTTCTCGCAGTCCAAGCCGCGGGCGTCGCCGCGCTCGAGAGCTGGGAAGAGTGGGTGCCCGGCAACGTCGCCACCTTCGAGCGGCGTCGGGACGTGGCGGTCCGGGGTCTGCGGGAGGCCGATTTCGATGCCACCGTGCCCAAGGCAACCATGTACGTGTGGGTGCCGGTTCCAGGAGGCGGGTCGTCGCGGGCTTTCGCGACGAGGGCGCTCGAGCAGGAGGGCGTGATCATCATGCCCGGGCGCGCGCTCGGCGCAGGCGGAGAAGGTTTCTTCCGTATCGCGCTCACGGTCACCGAGGAGCGTATGTTGGAGGCGACGCAAAGGCTCGGTCGGCTTCGTAACTAGGAACGGGGCTCCGAAGGCGGTTTAGGAAGACAAATGCAAGCTCACGGGGGTTACACGAATCGCTCCGATCGGGGTGCCGGTCGAGAGCGGTCGGGGCTCGGGTCTCGCCGGGTCGTGTGGACGTCCTTCGGCATCTCGGTCGCGATCCACGTCTTGCTCCTCGGTTTGTACCAGAGCTACGGCACGTTGCAGCAGGAGGATGCGCGCCTCCCGTTCCCCGACTTCACGGGCAGCTCTGACGCTCTGGAGCTACTGCGCCTCATCGAGCTGGCCCAGGCGGACCTCGAGCGACCGGACGACCCGACCGAGATCGAGGAGATCGAGTCGCCCGAGGTGGCTCCGACCCCGTTGATCTTCGAGGCGGAACCGGGCCTCGATTTCACGCCTCCGCCTCTCACTGGGGCCGAATTGCTCCGTCCCCGGCTCACCGACGAACGTCTGTGGAGGCCTATCGATCCAAGGCTCACCGACCTGAGCCTGGAGCAGCGCGAGGAGCTAGCGCTCCGTGGCCGAATCGCGGATTGGGCCGACTCGCTCGCGGCGGCGGAGGCGGCGGAGGCGCGGCTCACCGATTGGACCTTCACCGACAGTGACGGTAAGCGCTGGGGCGTCGCAGACGGCAAGATCTATTTGGGCGATGTGGTTCTACCTGGCACTCACCTGTTCGGTGTCCCCGTCGGCAAGCGTGACGAGGTCGCCCAACGGCAGTGGCAGTGGGACGAGATCATGCGCCAAAGCGCGCGCTACGACGTCGAAGACGTATGGAAGGTGCGCCAGGAAGCGATTCGCGAGCGGCGTGACCGCGAGCGGGCGGCGGCTCAGGCGGATACGACGCGCTCGCGCCGATAGCCTGGGCACCAAGGCCGTATAGCGGTTCCGAAGCTATCGAGGGCTCGCCATCTTTCTGGCTTCGAGCGAATCCGTTCCCGGCACCCGTATTGATCGGAGCTGACGTGTCTCAAGAGTTGGCGCCCCGGCTAGACCCGCAGGCCATCGAGCCCGCCCGCTACGCGAAGTGGCAGGAAGGCGGATACTTCCACGTGCCGGCGAGTCGGGTACTGGAGGACGGCGCCGATCCCTACGTGATCGTGATTCCGCCGCCCAACGTGACCGCGGTGCTGCACATGGGTCACGGACTCAACAATACGATCCAGGACGTGCTCATCCGCTGGCGGCGCATGCAGGGGCGCGCCTCCCTGTGGGTGCCCGGCACGGACCACGCGGGCATCGCGACGCAGAACGTGGTCGAGCGCAAGCTCGCGGCGGAAGGACGTCATCGAGACGACTTGGGCCGTGAGCGGTTCGTGAAGGCGGTGTGGAACCACGTGGAGGTGACCGGCTCGGAGATCCTCGAGCAGCTCAAGGCGATCGGCGCGTCGTGCGACTGGGACCGCACGCGGTTCACGCTCGATGACGAACTCAGCCGGGCGGTGCGAGAGGTGTTCGTGCACCTCTACGAGAAGGGTCTCGTCTACCGGGGCGAGTACATCATCAACTGGTGTCCCCGCTGTCTGACGGCGCTGTCCAACGAAGAGGCGGAGGGCCACCAGACGCAGGGCAGCCTCTGGCACCTTCGCTACCCGCTAAGCGAGTCGGCCAGCGGAGCCGCGCGGGCGGCATCCGAGGCCGGAGCCGACGCGGTCGGGCAGCTCGACGACGGTCGTTGGTACCTCACGGTCTCGACCACCCGGCCCGAGACGATGCTCGGAGACACCGGGGTCGCCGTGAACCCGGAGGACGAGCGCTACACGTCGCTGGTCGGCGCAGATGTCGAGCTGCCGCTCACGGGCCGCACGATCCCAATCGTCGCCGACGCCCACGTCGATCCGGAATTCGGGTCCGGCATGGTGAAGCTCACGCCGGCGCACGACGCGAACGACTTCGACATCGGGCAGAGGACGGGACTCGAGATCCTCAACGTCATGACGCCCGAAGCCAGCATGAACGAGAACGCCCCCCAGGCGTTCCAGAGCATGGATCGCTTCGACGCGCGCAAGGCGGTCGTGGCAGCTCTCGCGGAGCAAGGGCTCGTTGCCGGTGAGGACGAGCACACGCACTCGGTGCCTCACTGCTACCGCTGCGGCACCGTCGTGGAGCCGCGTCTGTCGCTGCAGTGGTTCGTGAAGATGAAACCGCTCGCGGAGCCCGCTCTGCGCGCCTCCCAGGACGGCACGATCACGTTCACGCCGAGCCACTGGCAGCGCGTGTACGAGCACTGGATGGAGAACATCCGGGACTGGTGTATTTCGCGGCAGCTCTGGTGGGGGCACCGGATTCCAGTGTGGTACTGCGCCTGTGGCGAGGAGATCGTCTCCCGCGAGGACCCGAGCGAGTGCCCGAAGTGCGGCTCGACGGAGCTCGAGCAGGACCCTGACGTGCTCGACACCTGGTTCAGCTCGCAGCTGTGGCCGTTTTCCGTGTTCGGCTGGCCCGAGAAGACCCCGGATTTGGAGGCGTTCTACCCCGGCCACGCCATGGTCACCGCGCCCGAGATCCTATTCTTCTGGGTCGCTCGCATGATCATGATGGGCTACGAGTTCTTCGGTGAGCCTCCGTTCACGGAGGTGTACCTGCACGGCACCGTCCGCGACATGAAGGGTCGCAAGATGTCCAAGTCGCTGGGCAACGGCATCGATCCGCTCGAAGTCGTGAACACCTTCGGTGCGGACGCCATGCGTTACACCCTCGTGAGCCAGGCCGCGGTGGGCACCGACATCAGCCTCGACCATGAGGACGTCGAGGGAGCCTTCGCGAACGGACGCAACTTCGCGAACAAGATCTGGAACGCGGGCCGCTTCGCGTTGCTGAGTCTGGGCGACGCCCCGGTGAGACCGCTCGCCGAGGTCGCGGGCGACCTGGCACTCGAAGATCGGTGGATCCTGTCGAGGCTTCGCAGCGCCTCGGAGAACGCGACTCGTGGGCTCGAGCGCTACCGGCTGCACGACGTCGCGGAGAGCCTCTACCACTTCTTCTGGGGCGACGTGTGCGACTGGTACCTCGAGCTCGTGAAGGCGCGGCTCACGGAGGGCGCCGATGCCGCCGGCCGCGAGGCGGCGCGGTCGACGCTCGTGACCGTGCTCGACCACTCGTATCGGCTCCTGCACCCCATCGTGCCCTTCGTGACTGCCGAGCTCTGGTCGCGACTGCCGTGGCCGGAGGGGGACGAGCGCCCGGAGGACCTGATCGTGGCGCCGTGGCCGGACGGCAGCGACGGCCGTCGGGACGAGGATGCGGAACGGGACTTCGAGGCGCTGCGAGAGCTGGTTGTCGAGGTCCGACGGCTGCGAAAGGAGTACGGGGTCCCCGAGGGCGAGCGCGTCCAGATTCACCTCACGGGCCGGAACTCCAGGCTGTTGCACACGGTCCGGTCCCAGGCTGCCGCGCTCGAGCGTCTGGCGCGCATCGGCGGCGTGCACGAAGGCGAGGGCTCGGGCATCGGTGCGCATGCGGTGCTCGGCGGGGGCGGCGAACTGTTCGTGCCGCTGGAAGGCGTCATCGACCTCGATCGTGAGCGGACCAGGCTGCGCGAGCGGATCGAGCGACTGCGAGCGTTGTCGGCGGGCACGCGGAAGAAGCTCGACCATGAGAACTTCGTCTCCCGTGCCCCTGAGGAGGTCGTGCAAAAGGAGCGCGACAAGCTCGCCCAGTACGAGGAGCAGGCGAGTAAGCTGCAGGAGAAGCTGACCGGGCTCGAGGGCGGAGCCTCCTGAGCGCCGATCTGTGTTCCGGCGCGACCGTGCCCACGCCCGCGCAGGCTCGGCGGAGGGTCACCGTCGCCGCGGTCGCGATGGCCGTGGCCTTGGTCGCCGCGTGTGCACAGCAGGGGGCACCGCGGGGAGGCCCGGAAGACCGCCGACCCCCGGTCGTGGTGTCCACCACGCCTGATACGTTTGCTGTGGTTCCGGACTTCTCGGGCTCGATTCGCTTCGACTTCGACGAGCGCATCAGTGAGCAAGTCGCTAGGGGCACACTCGAAGACGCGGTGGTGCTGTCGCCACGCTTGGGAGATCTGCGCGTGCGCCACGAGCGGCGCAGCCTAGTGATCGACGTGGACGGTGGCTTCGAGCCCGACCGCGTGTATCGAGTCACGCTGCTGCCCGTGATCCGCGACCTGTTCGGCAACCAGATGCGTGACCAATTCGAGCTCGTTTTCTCGACCGGCCCGACTCCCGTGCCCACGACGATCGCGGGCATCGTCTGGGACCGTCTCACCGGACTGGGCGCGGCGGACTACGAAGTCCGCGCGGTGGAGACTGAGGGCGACTCGTCCGTGCACCTGGCCATGACCGACGCCGACGGGGTGTTCGCGCTGCGCTTCGTACCCACCGCGATCGAGGTCGACGGGCGACGCGCTGGCCGCTTCCAGCTCACGGCGTTCGAGGATCGGAATCGCGACGGCGTCGTGGATTTGATGGAGGTGCAGGGTGCGCGGCGGCAGCTGGTGTACGAGGCCGACACGCTCTTCACGGACATCGCGGTGCTCCAGCCGGACACGACGCCTGCCCGGGTCACGAGTGTCACGGCGCTGGATTCGATCACCGCGCTCATCGAGTTCGACGACTACCTGGATCCGGACTTTCCGCTCGCCGGCGTGATCGTCACGGTGCTCGATGAAGACAGCGTGGGCGTAGTGGCGGCGCGTGTCTTCCACGAGCACGAGTACGTGGCGTACGCCGAGGAGATCGCAGACTCGTTCGCGGTCCTCGACTCCCTCGAGGCGGTGGTACGAGACGCCGAGGCCGCCGAGGCCGCCGCGCAGGACAGCACGGTCGCGCAAGACAGCACCGCGGTTGGGGAAGTCGATAGCGCGAGCGTAGCCGACACCGTCACGATCGTCGACCCCGCGGCGGAGGATCCTGCGCCGGAGGATCCCGCCGAGGCGGAGCGGGTGGTGGCGCCTCCGGCCCGGCGTATGGCCCCGACCGGCCTGAACGGCCGCCCCACTGCGCGTCCAAGACCTCCCGGCCCCGGTGTGACGCCGGCAAGAGGACAGACCGGGCCGGCCGGTGAGCGACTGCCCTCGAGACAGATCGTCACGATTCTCGGAGCGACGCTCGTGCCGAACAGCCCGTACCGGCTCGTTGTCAGTGCCGTGAGGAACATCACGGCCGTACCGCTCGGCGGCGGGAGCGCCGCGCTCGTCCTTCAACCGGCCGAGCTGCCCACCGACACCGCTTCCGCGGAGGACTCGCTCGCGGTTCCCGACACCAGCGCGGTCCCCGACACGGCCGCGCGGACCACGCCTCGTCGCCCGGCCTCACGATGACAGATCCTCGGAGGTCCATTCCGTCCGTCGACGTGCTGCTCGAAGAGGAGTCGTTCGCTGCGCTGCTGGCCGCGTACCCTCGCGCACGCGTGCTCGAGGCACTTCGTTCGGTCATCGCCGATGTGCGCGAGCAAGTGAAGTGCGGTACGGAGGTCGCGGGGATCGACGGCCCTGAACTGTATGTCAGTGAAGTAGAGGACCACCTCGTTCGGAAGGACGAGCCGTCGCTACGCGCGGTGATTAACGCAACGGGCGTGGTGCTGCATACCAACTTGGGGCGCGCTCCACTTGCTGCGGCTGCCCGCGACGCGATGGCACGCGCGGCGCGCGGCTACTCGAACCTCGAGTACGACCTCGAAGAGGGCAGGCGGGGATCACGCTACGACCACTGCGCGTCGCTTCTGTGCGACCTCACGGGCGCGGACGACGCCCTCGTCGTGAACAACAACGCGGCCGCGCTGGTCTTGGCGCTGAATACGATGGCACGTGGGCGCGGTGTGGCGGTGTCGCGAGGAGAGCTCGTCGAGATCGGTGGGGGTTTTCGCATCGCCGAGATCCTCGAACGGTCCGGCGCGACCTTGGTGGAGGTCGGGAGTACGAACCGCACCCGAGTCGCCGATTTTGAGGAAGCGTGCGCAGATGGTTCCGTGGCGGCGATCCTGAAGGTCCATCGCTCGAACTTCAGTATCACGGGCTTCACGGAGGAGGCGCCGTTGCATGCGCTCGCCGGCGTGGCTCGAGCCAACGGCATCCCGCTTCTCCACGATTTGGGGTCGGGGCTCATGCTCCGCGCCGAGTCGCTCGCTTTGCCCGAGGAGCCCCGGGCCGCCGAGTCGCTCTCGAACGGTGCAGACATCGTGACGGTCTCGGGCGACAAGCTCCTGGGCGGTCCCCAGGCCGGACTAGTGCTCGGTGCGGCCGATGTCATCGCCCGGCTACGGGTGAATCCGCTCTGTCGTGCGCTCCGCGTCGACAAGGTGACGCTGGCGGGTCTGGAGGCGACGCTCCAGCTGTATCGGGACCCGGAACGGGCACGCGCCGAGATCCCCACGCTGCGCATGCTGTCGGCCACCGAGGAGGAGCTGAAAACGCGCGCGACCGCCCTCGCCCAGAAGCTTGCCGACTCGGGCGTTCCCTCCGCGCTGGTCGAAGCGAAGGGCGCAGTGGGTGGCGGCACCTACCCCGGAGTGGAGTTGTCCGGCTGGGCGCTCGCGCTCGACCCCCCGGACGGGGCGGAAGCGTTCGCTGCTCGCCTGCGCACTGGCCGTCCCCCGGTGATCGCGCGCATCGCTGATGGGCGGGTGCTGCTCGATCCACGGACCGTCGATGCCGAGGAAGAGGGCGACCTCGTGCGCCGCGTCGCCGAGGCTTGGCCGGGGGGAGCGACGCCGTGAGGGAGCTACGGCCCGCGGTGTTCATCGACCGCGACGGGACCATCGTGATCGAGCGGGAGTATCTCGCCGACCCGGACCGCGTAGAGATCCTGCCTGGCACGTTCGAGGCGCTGGCGGCGCTCCGAGAAGCGGGCTTCGCGCTCGTGATCGTCACCAACCAGTCGGGGATCGCCCGCGGGTACTACTCGATCGAGGACTACCATGCCGTGGCAGCACGGCTGGACGCGCTGCTCGAAGAGGCGGGCGTCGCAGTCGACATGACGCGCTTCTGCCCGCATCACCCGGATCGCTCCGGTCCGTGCCCGTGCCGCAAGCCCGGGACTGGCATGTATCTCGATGCGGCTGAAGAACTCGGTCTGGATCCGGCCCGCTCGTACTACATCGGAGACAAACTCACCGACGTCATGCCCGCGCTCGAGCTCGGTGGATGGGGCATTCTGGTCCGGACGGGGTATGGGCATGAGTTGGAAGCATCGGCACCGGAGCCGATACTTATAGTTGATGACCTCGCGGCCGCGGCGGAGTTGATTGTCGAGAAAACCGCCGTTGACCGCATTTCGCGTCTCGAATAGCTTTTTGCCATGATGACCATGACGGTGACGGCAGTCGCCAAAGTCCAAGACTTCATCCAGGAGCACGGTGTCGAGGGTGGCGTCGGCCTGCGCGTGGCGGTACTGCCCGGCGGGTGCTCTGGCTTTCAGTACGGCCTCAACATCGAGGACGCGCCCGAGGACGAGGACGAAGTGATCGACATCGAGGGTGTGAAGGTTTTCTTGGACCCGTTCAGTGCCCAGTACCTCGAAGGCGTCGAGATCGACTACGTGACCAGCTTCATGGGTCAGGGCTTCACGTTCAAGAACCCGAGCGCCTCGGGTGGCTGCGGCTGCGGGAGTTCGTTCACGGTTTGATGTCCCCTTGAACATCCGAACCTTCACCGGTGGAGGTTTCGGGGAAAACGCATACCTGGTCGTCTGTGAGGAGTCGAAGGTCGCCGTCGCCATCGATCCCGGCGGAGCCGCGGCTGACCTGGCCCGCGCCATCGTCGAAGACGAGCTCTCGCTGCAGGCGATCCTGCTCACGCACGCCCATCTCGACCACATCGAGGGCGTCAACGACGTCCGGGCGGTCGCGCCCGAAGTGCCCATCTGGCTACACCGGGACGACTTCGGCATGTACGAGGCGCTGCCGAGACAGGCGGCGATGCTCGGTCTCACGGCGGAGGCACAACCCACACCCACACACGAGCTCGAGCACGGCCAGCGCTACGAGTTCGGGACGTGCGCCTTCGACGTTCGTTTCACGCCGGGTCACGCACCGGGTCACGTGATCTTCGTGGCCGAAGACGAGAGCGTCGCGATCTCAGGCGATGTCGTGTTCATGGGCTCGATCGGGCGCACGGACCTTCCGGGTGGCGACCTGGCCACGCTCATGAGGTCCATCCGCGATCAGGTTCTGACGCTGCCGGACGAGACCGTGCTCTTGAGCGGCCATGGTCCCCCGACGACCGTCGGCCACGAGCGTGTCGGAAACCCCTTCCTGGTACCGCACTACGGAGGGGAGCTGGTGTGAGCCGAGCGCTGAAGGCCGCCGCCTTCGCCTCCGGGGAAGGCACCAACCTACAAGCGCTGATCGACCACCAGAGTGCCAACACCCCTTGGAGGCTGTCGCTCCTCGTCTGCAACCACGAGGGTGCTGGAGCTTTGCGGCGCGCTGAGGCCGCAGGGGTGGCGTCAGCGGTGATTCCGACCAAGGATCGTGACCCAGCGGGAGTGGCCAGAGAAACGCTCGAGCTGCTCGAGCAGCACGATATCGAGGTCATCTTCCTGTCCGGCTATCTCCGGAGGATGCCGACCCAGGTCGTCGAGCGCTTCCCTCGCCGCATCCTCAACGTGCATCCAGCGCTGCTTCCCGCGTTCGGGGGCAAGGGCATGTACGGGATCAACGTGCATCGGGCCGTGATCGAGTCGGGCGCACGAATCTCGGGGCCCACGGTCCACTACGTGGACAAGGAGTACGACAACGGCACCATCGTGGCCCAGTGGCCGGTGCCGCTGAAGCCGACCGATACACCGGAAGAACTCGCCGCGAGGGTACTGAGGGCCGAGCACCGCCTGTACCCGATCGCGGCGGATCACGTTTGCAGTGCGTTGGCCGAAGGGCGCGATCCCGGGCCGCTGACGTGCAAAGGAGATGCCTATCGCCTCTCCGACGAGGCACCTTGATGAAGCGGGCGCTACTCAGCGTGTCCGACAAGACCGGCATCGTGGAACTCGGGAAGGCACTCCAGGAGCGGGGTTGGGAGCTGGTCTCGACCGGTGGTACCGCCCGGACCCTACGGGACGCCGGCCTCGGGGTGACGAGCGTCTCTGACCTCACCCAGCACCCCGAGATGATGGATGGTAGCGTGAAGACGCTGCATCCCGCGATTCACGCCGCACTGCTCGCTCGCCGGGACCGCGCCGAAGACATGGCCGCGTTGGAAGAACACGGGTACGGGCCCATCGATCTCGTGGCCGTGAACCTCTACCCGTTCCAGGCGACGATCGCCGCCGGCGATGTCCCGATGGAAGGCGCGATGGGGAAGGTCGATATTGGCGGGTCGACCATGATCCGTGCGGCCGCCAAGTCACACCGGGACGTGTGGGTCGTTGTCGACCCGGCCGACTACGAGACCGTGATCGCCGGGATCGACGGGGGGGGCGAGCAGACACAGCTCCGCCGCCGACTCGCGGCGAAGGTCTTCCGTCACGTCAGCATATACGACGACGCCGTGGCCGCCTACATGGAGCGATCGGCGGAGTGGACGCCTCTTCCCGAACGACTGATCGGCTCACTGCGGCGCGTGCAGACGCTCCGCTACGGTGAGAATCCGGATCAAGACGCAGCGTTCTACGGTCCCGACGAGCCCGCCGGGCTGTCCGCGCTCGAACAGCACCACGGCAAGGAGCTCTCGTACAACAATCTGCTGGATATCGACGGAGCCCTCATGTCTCTGGCACCGTTCGCTCATTCACGAAGGGCCGCCGTCTGCATCACCAAGCACACCACCCCGTGCGGCCTCGCCGTCTCCGACTCGCTGTCCGACGCCTATGAGAAAGCGCTCGCGACCGATCCCACCAGCGCTTTCGGTTCCGTGATCGCACTGAACGGCCCCCTCGACGAGGCGACCGCTGAGCTCATGTCGAAGCTCTTCATCGAGTGCATCGTGGCGCCCGGCTACTCACAGGCCGCGATGAGCAAGCTCACCGAGAAGAAGAACATCCGCCTGCTGACCTTCCCCCAGATCGGGGGAGGGAACGGCGACGACAACTTCCTCGCAGGCTGGGGTCGAATCCCCGAAGCGCGCATGCTGCGCAGCGTCTACGGTGGCATGCTCGCCCAGACCCCGCCGGCGCCCCCCTTCTACGGAGTCGACGACGAGACCTGGACCGTCGCCACCGAGAGGCGGCCCAGCGAAGACGAGATGGACGACCTGTGCTTCGCCTGGGCCGCGATATTCGGCGTGAAGTCGAACGCGATCCTGCTCGCGAAGGACGGAGCTGTCCTAGGCATAGGCGCCGGTCAGATGAGCCGCGTGGACTCGTCCAAGATCGCAGTGCGAAAGGCGGGCGACGCCGGCCTCGACCTGACCGGTTCGGTCCTCGCCTCAGATGCGTTCTTCCCCTTCCGAGACGGAGTCGACGCAGCAGCCGAAGCCGGCGTAAAGGCCGTCATCCAGCCCGGCGGCTCCAAGCGAGACGAAGAAGTCATCGCCGCCGCGAACGAGCACGGCATGGCGATGGTGTTCACCGGCCGGAGGCTGTTCCGGCATTAGCGACACACCTTCGGGTCCCGGTTGAAGCAGGGCAGGGGCTGAAGCATCTTTCTGCCTGCGGGTGGTCACCCGCTTGGAGGGGTGGCAGAGCGGTTCAATGCACCGGTCTTGAAAATGTATCGGGGCTTTCCCGCTCTTTCTCTCTGAGTCCGAAAGAGTCCGTATCCGTTGGGCTTTCAGGATTCGGCTTTCCCGATGAGTCCGACTGAATCCCTCTGAATCCGGATAGTCAGAGGACGCTTTGGGGGACACACCCCCTTTCGGCTCAGCTAGCCCTGCAGGACTCAACCGACACCGTCCGCCTCTCAACTCAGCTTCGCGAAGGTGTTTGAGCTTGAACACCTAGAGGCGCCGACGAGGGTTGCTCCCGCTCAGGAGTGGCGTCGGCCCTGTCCGACTCCCACTTAGTTCCTGCGGGGAGGACCCGCCCCACCGCCATCCCTGAGCAGTATATCGAAGGGGCTCCACGCGCTTTAGATTCTCCTATCCGCAGCTTGAGCGAGCCTCTGCTGTAGAAGGAGAGCCATTACTCATGGAATCCAGGTATTTCAGAGCCCTCGCTCTTGTCCTTGCCTTCGCTACCCAGCTTGCGGCAATGGCCATCGCCGCCGAAGACTTCGCGTCGGACGAGCCGCAACAGGCTCAAGACATCGATATTGCCGCCATCGACGCCTATCTGGAGGCGGCAATGGCGGTGGCACACATCCCAGGCCTGGCACTCGGTATCGTACAGAACGACCGGATCGTCCACCTTCGAGGGTTTGGCACAGCCGACCCCACTGGACGACCGGTCACACCGCAGACGCCTTTTATCCTCGGTTCCGTCAGCAAGTCATTCACGGCTCTTGCGGTCACACAGCTCATTGACACAGGACGCCTCGAGCTCGATACGCCCGTGCAGCGCTACTTGCCCTGGTTTCGCGTCGCCGATGCTTCGGCCTCATCTCAGATTACAGTGGGCCACCTTCTCAGTCATACCAGTGGTTTGTCGCGGTCGGCCAGTTACATAGGAGAGGGGAAAGAGCGGACACTCGAACAGCGTATTCGCGACCTGCGGGAGGCCGAGCCGACTCACGCGGTGGGCTCGAGCTACGCATATTCCAACGCCAACTACGCCACGCTGGGGCTGCTCGTGGAAACTGTTTCCGGGCAGTCTTACGGCGATTACATCCAGCAGCATGTGTTCGATCGTCTCGACATGCGACACAGCTTCGTTTCACAGGCGCGCGCGCAGGAGGATGATCTGGCCACGGGCTATCGCATCTGGTTCGGATTTCCCGTGGCGGCGAACCTTTCGTACGGCGAAGACGAACTCCCCAGCAGTGCTCTCATCAGCAGTGCGGAGGACATGACCCATTACCTCGTCGCGCAACTCAACGGTGGGTATTTCGGCGATCGCTCCGTGGCCTCGCCGGAGGCGATTCAGGCGATGCACACGCCCAGCGAAGGTGCCTTCTATGGTAGAGGCTGGCGCAAGAGCGCCGTGAACGGTGTTCCGGCCATTTTTCATGAAGGCGTGGTGCACAACTACAGCTCCTTTGTGGCCTTCAGCCCGGAGGAACGCTGGGGTGTGGTGGTTCTGATGAACGTCCGCAGCGTCCTAGCCGCTACGATACACCGACGGGTTGCGCGGGGCGTCGTGAGCCTACTCGCCGGCAGAGCGCCGCCGCCGCAACGAGGCCTCTCGTTCACAACGCGCTACGTCTTGGTGGATCTCGCCTTTCTGCTGGTGATGCTGATCTTGATCTGGGGTTCTTACGCTCTCTGGCAGGAGTACAAGGATCCGACGCGGGCCCCACGGGACCCGAATTACATCATGCAAATACGCTTTTTCATGTTCGTCGGTCCCGTGTTGGGACCTCTGGCAGTGATCGTCGTCGTGCCATTGATCTATGGAGTGCGACTGCGAGGGATGCTGACGAACGAGCCTGGCTTGACGCATGCTTTCCTGATCCTCGGCGCGGCGCAAATCGTTTACGGCGTGCTGCGGATCACGCTCACGTTTCGGAAGCCTGGGCTGGAATCGGCTTCTGCCTGACCATCGAATGCATTGGACGCTTCCACGGCCCATGGCGCCGCGCTCGCTCACGAGCCCACGCCATTCTGGTGCGCAAGGAGCTCAACCGCGGAGGTGCCCCATGTCAGCACCTCCCAGCTAGCGCTAGCACGCGCTCTGCCGTTTCGAAGAGGGCGCTCGGGCTAGTGTCCAGCGCATCGGCCAGCTTCCAGATCACTCTGACGGTCGGATTCCGAGCACCCCGCTCGACATCCCTCACGTACGTGCGATGGACCTTGGCCCGGTAGCCGAGAGCCTCCTGGGACAGACCTAGCTCCTCGCACCGGACGCGCGCGGCCCCCTGGAGCCATGCTGCTTCCTCAAGGCCCTGCGTGTCCATAGTCCGAACAACCACATCCAAGGCCACCGACCCCTACGCCATGATGCGCGCCGCCAGGGGCTTTTGAGGGCTAGCGAAATAGGAGGCACAACCGCACCTGCCCACCGACCGCGACAACATTTCGGCCACATTCGGCTTGCCCATCCACAAAGCGCGAAGGATGTTGACCAAGGTTTGATCCGCTCATGCTGAGCACGTCTCGATGCCTGACCCCATAACCCGCCTGAACGCAGCCCTGGAGGGCCGCTACCGCGTCGAGCGTGAGCTAGGTGAGGGCGGGATGGTGATGTGACTAGCTCAACGGACATGAGGCTCTACCTGATGCAGCACGGCAAGTCCAAGTCTAAGGAGGAGGACCCGGACCGGTCGCTGACGGACAAAGGCCGGTCCGAAGTCGAGCGCGTCGCGGCCTTTCTCGCCCGCAGCGGCCTGTCCGAGAACATCCCGATCCGTCACAGCGGGAAGATCCGGGCGCGTGAGACGGCCGAGGCTCTGGCCGGTACATTGGAGGCCGCCACCGTCGAGGAAACGGACGGGCTGGCGCCCCTGGATGATCCAGCCCTATGGGCCGAGCGCCTCGGCGAGACCGATAAGGGGGTGGTCCTCGTGGGCCATCTGCCCCACCTGGCCCGTCTCACCTCACTTCTCCTTGCGAGCGATCCGGAGCGAGGGGTCGTGGAGTTCTCGAACGCCGGGATGGTCTGTCTTCAGCGTAACGAGGACGGGCGCTGGGCGCTGCTCTGGAGCGTGGTTCCGGCGCTGCTGGGTTGACGTGCCCTCTTCGTGGGCATCAAGTGCGATCATCTGCTTCGAGACTCGACGCGCAGGTTCGGGACGCCTTTCCGCTCAATGGGCTTCGTGAAGCGTGCTCATTGTGAGCGCGTTGTTCGCGCTGGGGCTGCCGATGGTGTTGTTGTAGGATCTCGCGCTCTGCTGACCCACGCCGCATCTTGAGCGCATGAGCGACTCCGATCCCATCACCCCGCGTGAACGCAGCCCTAGAGGGTCGCTACCGCATCGAGCGTGAGCTAGGTGAGGGCGGAATGGCGACGGTCTACCTGGCCAAAGGACATCAAGCACGAGCGGAAGGTCGCGCTCAAGGTGAGTGCTCGGAGTAGGGTGCAACAACCCAAGAAATCAACTAGGAGGATCACTCATGGGCGTTCTCGAAGGGCTGAAACAGACGTTCAACATCGCTGGATCGAAGATCGCAGTTGTGCTGGAGGACGAGATATATTCCCAGTTCGACTTGATCAGAGGGGAGGTAGTCGTCACGGCGCCCGAATACAAACTGACTGGCAATGCAATCAATCTGGAACTGAAAGAATTCTGGACTGAGACAATGTCAACTGGAAGGACTACGACCACGGTTACCGTTCACAAAACGCATGTCGAAGTCGTTCTACAGGGGACCATCGACTTTGAACCTGGAAGCCAGCACAGATTTTCCTTTGAAGTCGGCCTCCCCGAGAACTGCCGGATATCAACCGCACATACCGGGTGGCGCCTGGTTGTTACTATGGACATCCCCAGCGCGATAGATCCGACGGAAGGGGTCGTGCTGGAAGTTCAGCCGGCGGAGGAGTTCCTTGCCATCATCGAGGTGTGTGAAGAGAACCTGAGATTTCAGGAAAGAAAAAAATCGAGGCGCTGGAACCCCGACTCCTCGAGAACCTACTTTCGTCTGCTGCCTCCAGAAATGCTCAAGTCCGAACTCGACTACCTGGCTTTCGAGATGTCTCACGCCGAAGATGGAAGTGTGGAGGGAGACATGATATTCAACCTCCAGGAAAAGTCGATTGTGGATTATTTCAAAGCCATCCTGGGAAAAGACAAGATTACAAAACACTTTCACCTGGCTTCCTCTCAACTCTACGCTCAAGACGGGAGTGTCAGCAGCGAAGGCATTAGCCTGGTCATAGGGCGCGCGCTGAAAGAGGTGATGATAGATCAAAGAAGCCAGTAAGTCGGTGGTCCTGGGAGTCGAGCCTACGCTCGCGGCGAAAGGGCTTCGGCGCTGGACTTCTTCCACAATGTTCGCTCTCGGTCTCGGGATGTGAGGATCGCCTCTTCTGCCTGACGGTATCGCGTCCGTCATAGAGAGCGCGTATAAGATGCGTATTCTGCCGTCAGTGCGGGGTGCGAGCCACCCACCTTCCCAAGGGCCGCAGGCGCGCGAGCCCGATCCCGGAGCCCAACCTGTGGGACCCGTACGGGGTGTATTACTACCGATCCCACCCCGGTTTCACTTGACCGCACCCCGAGCTTGCGGATGAGTACCGGAAAGAGGAAGAAGCGGTAGCCTTGCCCAGGACCTTCGCACTGATTCGATGACTCTTGGCGGGGCGGTAGACGCGGCCCTCGCCTGGAAGGAACGCGATGTCGCGGAATCGACCCACGAGCGCTACACAACTGGCGTGGAGCACTTCAAGGCTCATGTGGGGGCAGAAGGTCGACGTGGCCGACGCGCTACTCGTGGACAGGCTGCAATCGTTCAAGGCGGCACGGCTCAAGGAGGTGTCCAAGAACACTGTGAACAACGACCTCGGTGCCGTCAGCGTTCTGGCCAGCTACGCTGAAATGAAAGGCTTGATTGCAGAACGGCCCAGGATAAAGCGCTATAGGTACACCACTCGAATCAAGTACCTGGAGAAGGCAGACGTTGCGGCGTACATGGCGGCTATCCGTCGTCCATTCCGCTGCCAGCAACTGCTGCTCCTGAGCACTGGTATGCGCCTCGGGGGGTGGGAGGTCCTGCGCGTGTGCGACGTGCGAGACGGCTACAGCGAGATGCGGCTCTCGATTCGGGACTCGAAGACCGAGGCAGGTGTCCGGTCCGTGTTCGTCCCGCCATGGGTCGCGGAGGCGCTGCGCTCCCATATCGAGGGAGATGGGCTGTCAGGCACAGATCGGCTATTCAACGTCAAGCGACGTACAGTGCAGGCAGAGCATGACAGGGCGTGCGGCCTCGTGGGCATTTACGAGTACACGATCCACGATCATCGTCACACAGCGGCTGTGGCGCTCGCGCGGGCTGGAATACCGCTACAAATCTTGCAGAGGCAGCTCGGTCACAAGCACATTGAGATGACAATGAAGTACGCGACTTTTCATCCTGACTACGCCGACGTGGCCCCGCACTTCGAGCGGATGGGGAGGATGTTGGGGCTGTGCAGCAGCACCGTGGGCGATGACGTGAAGGAATCGTCAGGGGACAGTTTCGGGGACACCCCCTGCTTGAGGGTGATGTGGCAGGTGTAGGAAAAGGGCATTAGCCCTTACGTTTGAACGACTTGGAGGGGTGGCAGAGCGGTTCAATGCACCGGTCTTGAAAACCGGCGTCCGAAAGGACTCGTGGGTTCGAATCCCACCCCCTCCGCTTCCAATAGTCTTCGCGCCATCTAGTCCACGAGCGGTCCTCAAACCCTCCCGTTCGAACCCACGGCGAGTTTCCGCGGAAACTCGCTAGGAGGGTTCGAGCCGAGCGGCCCAAGCTCGTGACGCGTTTAGCACCAAACGCGGCGACCCGCGACGCAGCGGCGCAAAGCGCCGCTCATCCCACCCCCTCCGTAGTCGTTGCAGTGTAGGGAGTTACAGTCGATCGGCCCGGTGGTCACAGAAGTGGCCTCCGGGCCTTTTGCGTGTGCGCTGGCCCGCATACATGGTGACGACGCAGCAATGGGAAGAGTGCGGAACAAGGTGTACACGCAGGAAATCTACTTGAGGGAACTGATCCAGCTTCAGACGCTCGCCGACTCTGTCCTGACGCTCATCGAGGGTAGCCTCCACTGAAGGGCGGTCGTGGGCCATTCGCGGCTGTGACGATGTGCCCTCGTCCTCATTGCCTACCCGCCTCCCCCAGCGCAGCCTCCTGTAGCATCCACTCAGGAGGGCACCTATGTCGGGCAAGGCCATGCGGGAGACACTCGGGTTCCTGGCAGTGGTCCCTTCCAGAAACCGTGCGGCCCGTGAACCAGAGGAGCGAAACCCCGTACCACGGGCTATTGTGGAAGAGCCACTGTTCGGGTTTTTGCGTAACAATCCCATCGGCTTGGAGGACGGGAGATGAACATGCGACATTCGAGTTGGCTTCTTGGGCTGTGCATAGCGATCGCTGGGGCGGCGCTTCTCTCCCCGGCGGCAGCTCAGGCCCCGGCCCCAGACGGCGAGCAGTGGGTCGTGCCGCGCACACCCGAAGGCCATCCGGACCTTCAGGGGAACTGGACCAACTCGACGCTGACTCCGTTTGAGCGCCAAGAGGGTAGGGGACCGGTGTTCACATGGGAGGAGGTCGCGGAGCTGGAGCGGGGGGATGGCGTGTGCCCCCCGAACCCCGGGACAGTTGAGTGCGGGAGGGCCTCCCGGGAAGGGGCCAGTAATGAGGCTCGACTGTCGGGCAATGAGTACAACGAGGTCTATTGGGAGCGGGGCACGCGGATAGCCATCATCAACGGCGAGCCCAGAACCTCTCTAGTCACCCATCCTGCGAACGGCCGCGTTCCGGCCCGCACACCGGAGGCCCAGCGGCTGGGCCAGGAGCGCCGGGACTTCAGAAGCCAATTTGGCCAATACGACCACCCGGAGTTGAGACCATTCGCCGAGCGCTGCATCCTTTTCGGATCCCCCTTGGGCCCCCCCATGCAGCCCGTCGGTGCGTACAACTCCAACTACACCATCGTACAGACGGCCGATTATGTGATGATCATGTCGGAGATGGTCCACGACACGCGGATCATCCGGATTGGCGAGCCTGGTCCGATAGCCAAGAGCGTCCGGCCGTACTTCGGCAACTCCTGGGGTCGGTGGGAAGGTGACGCACTCGTGGTCGAGACCACGGACATCAGCCCACAACAGCGTATCCGCGGGGTCCCCCTTTCGGAGGAAGCTGTTGTGATCGAACGCTTCACTCGGGTCGACGAAGAAACGATCGTCTATGAGTTCACCGTCGACGATCCGACGATGTTCACGGAGCCTTGGGGCGGAGAGATCCCGATCAACAAGTTTCACGCCAACCTCTACGAGTACGCCTGCCACGAGGGGAACTACGCTCTTGCCAACGTACTCAGCGGTGCCCGTTATCAGGAAAGGCAGACTGGGCGAAACTGAGCACGATCGGCCGCGTCAATCGGGGCTAGTCGCGGATCCGTGCCCACCTCAGCGTGTTTTGAAACTGACGGCCCTCGCTGTCGGTCCCGACGGGCGGTCGCAGGGTGAGATGCGTATCGGTCAGCTCGTAGAAACGTTGGGCATCGGTGTAGGTCTGCCTCGGCCTCAGGTTGCCGATCCGGTGATGAACCAGATAGCCCTCGTCCTCATGCACCGAGAACGGACCGAAGTAGCTGCCGTACGTCTGTACGGCCGTCAGCGCCTCCTCGGGCGTCGGCCGCGTGCCGGCGTACGGTTCGCGGCCCGGTCGCATCAGATGCACCGCCATGTGCCCGGAGGGAGCGTAGATGATGAACGCGGTTTCGTACTGGTTGGCCGGGAGCGACTCGCCGTCCACGATCCGCCGCGAAACCGACTCGATCCGGTAGAAGCCGAACAGCCGCTTGTGCGTCTCCGTGAGCTCGGACTCGGGCAAGTCCGGGAGCTTTTCCCAGGTGAGCTGCGTCTTGTTACCGCTTCCACCCGCGGGTGGCTGTAGCGTCAGCCGGTTCCCCGACAACGTATAGAAACGCTTGTAGTCGGAGCCGGCGCCGCGGGTGTTGAGACTGCCCTCCAGGTGGTGCGTCAGAAACCCCTCGGCCTCGTTGACGGTGAACGTGCCGAAGTACGAGCTGTAGCTCGAATAGGAAGCGAGCGCCTCTTCGGGCGTCCGCTGGTTGCCGGCATACGGCCGCCGGTCAGGCTGCATGATCGTGACACCCATGTAGCCGGCCGGGTCGTAGATGATGTAGCCGAGGCGGTCCTCAATAGGGGGCTCCAGCAGCTCACCACCAGCAGCAAATCGCTCGATCCTGACCAGCCTCCACGCGCCGGCGAATTGGCTCTTTAGATCCGCTGTGGCGAGGTCGACGACCGGGGTCTCTTCAGCGACCTCGGCGGCTGGGGCGCTACCACTGCACGCGGACAGCGCGACGAGACCCAATAGCGTGATCAGCTTCCTGGGCATCTTCTCTTCCTCCGGAATCCCGTGGGCCTCGACATCACGAGTCTACAAGCATCCGTGGGCGACGCCAGTGAGCGCCGGCAGAAGCGCTCTAGGCCGAGCGCCGACCGACGACACGTTGGGATGACAGCGCCGCGGGGCGACGGCTACGTGAGGATCTCTTGTGCTCGCACGCGAGTATCCAGATAGACCCAACGTTGGATTCAAGGAGGCGACCATGAGGCTCTCTGGCACGGACCTACTCCCAGTGCTGGCCATCATTGGCGGGGGGGCCGTCGGCGTGGTTGCCTCCGGCACCCTCTTTCTCTCGTTGGGCCCCGACTCTGTGCCTGTCGACGTGGTCTCGGCCACGCTCGCGGCGTCGCCGATCGCGGCGCAGGCCGGTACGCTCGCTGGAATCGTGAGGACGGAAGGCAGCAACCAGGGGCTCTCCAAGGTGCAGATTTCAGTGGAGGGCACCGGTCGTGGCGGCCTGAGCAACAACGAGGGCCGGATGATGATTCTCGGGGTGCCGCCCGGTGAGCACACGGTCGTCGCGCAGCTGATCGGCTACCGGTCGGTCACGCAGACGGTCACGTTCGTCGCAGGCGAGACGGCCGCCCTCGACATCCGGCTCTTCGAGACCGCGGTCCCGGTCCGGGGCTTGGTCGTCACCCTCATAGGCGCCGGCAGCCAGACCTTGCTGCGCGGCGTTCGCTCGACAGCCGTCCAGAACGAGCCGCTCCTCTACGTTGACGGCGCGCGGATTACGCGAGAAGAGTTCGAGGGCATGAACCCGATGGACATCGAGCGCGTCGAGGTCATCAAGGGGGATGAGGCAGTCGCGTGGTACGGTGGAGAAGCTTCCGTTGGTGTGATTAAGATTGAGCTGAAGCACGAGGCCCCAGAGCCGATCAGTCTGGACATCCCGCGCCAACCGGTCTTCGGGACACCGGGCTTTGGACGATGCAGCGCTGGCTGTCGCCGACGTGTTCAGGTTCTCGCCCGCCTTGAACCGAGACCAACGCCGTCCCGTCTGGGTCAGCTTCCCGGTCACGTTCCAGGTGCGGTAGCGTCACCGAGCGCCCCCGTCAGATCCCCTGGCTACACGTCTTCGTGGAAGGCGTGGTGATAGCGCCGGAGTGCGAATCGTGGGGATCTTCCGGCGTTCGGGCTCCCATACTGACAACGCTCCGGTTCGGGGTTACGCTCCTGCCGCGTGGCCTGGTAACCCGTCCGCGCTGAGACCAACGCGGAGGATCTAGGATGAACGGCAAGCTGAAGATCGCAGGGATCGCTACGGGAGTGGTACTCCTGATCGGCGTGACCAGCTGGGTGTACACCGCTCCTTACGCAGGCAACGAGGGACTTCAGCGTACGCCCGGTGTGATAATCGGAGGGACGGATACTCCCGCCCCGAACGACTTCAGCACCGTCAATGACGTGGGGGCCACTCTGCTGATGAAGCAGGGCGGCTTCCCGCCGTTCGTGATCTATCTTTCGTATGTGGGGACTCCCGAGGGTGTGATCACCGCCACCCGCCCGGACGGGGGATACTGGGCGCAGCGTGTGAGAGACGGTCACACCGACGGGTGGCTACGTATCGGTGACGCGACGTATGCGATGCGGGCCACAGAGATCCTAGGTGACGCGCGCCTGCCGATGCTCGAGCTGTGGTCGGGCAAGACCGGCATGCCCATGGACAGGGCGGTGGGTGGGCCTGACCCTCTCCGTGACTGGGAGGTCTTCCTCTGGACGCCTCGGTAGTTCGTCTGGGGGCTGAGTACGACCTCGCGCCGTAGCTGGTCCTTGGCTTGAGCCCCATGTTCATCCCATGACCGCCACCCGCGAGATCCACTGGCTTCGCGTCTTCGTGGAAGGCGTGGTGATCGTTGGTCGTGGGGTGGGCCATGTGACCCAATCGAGCCGTACTTTTGCCAACGGACGCCCTGAACTAGACGCAACCAAACGCAACCAGGTGCAAACACGGGTGCGATAGAACGCGCGTCACGCAGGGCGATTGCTACCAAACGCAACGACACGCAACAAATCATGGCGAACTTGAAAACCGGCGTCCGAAAGGACTCGTGGGTTCGACGCGAGCGGCCCAAGCTGCTATCGCGCCAGCGCCCAAGGCGGCAACCCGCGACGCGGCGGCGCAAAGCGCCGCCCATCCCACCCCCTCCGTTGGATATAAAGACTGACGTAGCAATAACATAGGGCTCCTAGCCGTCTCTGCGGGAGATAGCTTGGAGCCCTTCGTGTGCCGGGATTGTGCCACGATTGTGCCGTGGCCTAGGAGATTTGTGCCGTTTCGTGCCTCGAATCCAGGGTGGCCAGCTTCGACATTCCTTCCTCGATAGAGGCGACATCGGCGATTGCGTACCGCCGATAGATACTCTCTGTCTTATGACCAGTGATCTTCATTGCCACGGACCGCGACACAGGGGCACGTTCCATGTTTCGGACAGCAGGCCCGCCTCCAGCATCAGGCGAACCATACAGAGATTCCTCAAGGGGCTGGTGTAGCGCATGTTGAACTCGGAGAAGAATCGCCGCTGCTCGCCCTGGCTCAGGACTTAGGCAACTTCTTAGATCGTCTCATCTCTCTATCTCCTTACGTCTCTACCAGGCGTGAAAAAGCCCCTCGGCGTTCTCGCCGGGGAGAGGTACGGGGCAGCCACGGTCCCAGTCGGCCTCTCGCGGCCCTCAGGGCGTCCTAGGCGTCGGTGATCTCCCTGGCCGTCCTCTCCTCCGCCAGGTTCCACACGATGAGGTTCTTCCGCCCGTCCTCACTCCACAGCA
>JADFSR010000035.1 GCA_022560615.1 Gemmatimonadota bacterium | reverse complement strand
AGCCGTCTCGAGCTTCGAGACCGTTGAGGTCGTGCGAGCAAATCTCCTGATCAGCGCGGAGGCCACCGGGACGGTGGAGCCGATCCGCGAGGTCGAGGTCAAGTCGAAAGCGTCCGGAGAGATTCTCAGGCTGCACGCCGACATTGGCGACGAGGTACGGCCTGGGCAGCTGCTCGCGGACATCGACCCTCGAGACGTGCAGAACCGTTTCGATCAAACCGAAGCGGACCTCGAGGTGGCGCAGGTGCGGCTCGAGATTGCCGAATCCCAGATCGATCGCTCGACACTTCTGCTCGAGCGGGACGTCATCACGGCTCAAGAGCACGAAGGGGCTCGGGTCGAGTATGCCAACTCGAGGGCCAACCTCGTGAAGGCTCGCACGAACCACGAGCTCGCGGTGCTCCAACTCGAGGACGTGCGCATTACGGCGCCTATGACGGGCACGATCATCCAGAAAAACGTCGAAGAGGGCATGGTCATTCAGTCCGCCTCCGGTAACGTGTCGGGTGGCACCACGCTCTTCCTCATGGCGAATCTCGGCGAAATGCAGGTGCGCACGCTGGTCGACGAAACAGACATGGGTCAGCTGAGACCCGGGATGGTCGCCAACGTAACGGTGGAGGCATTCCCCGATCGCACCTTCCAGGGCGAGGTCCAGAAGATCGAGCCGCAAGCGACCGTCGAGCAGAACGTGACGATGTTCGCGGTCATCGTGAGCATCGACAATCGCGGACGGCTCTTGATGCCGGGCATGAACGCTGAGGTCGAAGTGATGGTGGATGAGGCTGTGAATGTTCTCGTCGTGCCCAACAACGCGATCGTGAAGACGACCGATGTCGGTCCGGCGGCGATGGCGCTCGGCCTCGACGTGGAAAACATGGATCTGACCGCGTTCATGGGCTCCGGCAGAGGTGGCTTCAGCAGAGGTGGCTTCAATAGAGGTCGTGAGGGAGGTCAAGGAGCTGGCCGCGGCGGCGACGGTGCCCAGCGCGGCGGCGGTCAGAATGCCGGACGTGGTCAGCGGGGCGGGGGCGACGGACAGAGCGCTGGTTTTGACGGTCAGCGCGGAGGCGGTCAAGGCGGAGCTGCCGCCGCTCAAATGCAAGCGCTTCGAGCTCAACTCGAGGCAGGAGAAATCACCCAGGATGAGATGCGCGCACGCATCCAGAGTGCGATGGCGGGTTTCGCTGGCTCCGGTGGAGAGGGTGGACCGCCGCGCCAGTCCCGGGCGGCGGTCGTATTCGTAATGGGTGCTGACTCGGTGCCGGTGCCGCGACAAGTGCAGATCGGCCTCAACGACTGGGACCGTACGGAGATCGTGAGCGGCGTCGAGGAAGGCGAGGTTCTTGTCGTCGTTGGCGCTGCGCAGCTCATGGCCCAACAGCAGGCGTTCCTCGACCGCATGCGGGAGCGCATGGGCGGGGGTAACCCGTTCGGCGGTTCGACACGCGGCATGGGCGGTGGACGCGGGCCTCGCAGGTAGCGGCTGATCCATGCTTGTCTTCGAGATCATCGCGGTCGCGATGGGCGCGATACGCGCCAACGCCCTGCGCTCCGTCCTGACCACCCTCGGCATCGTTATCGGTGTCGGGGCGGTGATCACCATGGTCGCGCTCGGTGAGGGAGCGCAGCAGCGCGTGCAGCAGCAGATCGAGAGCATGGGTACCACGGTTCTCACGATCCGTCCCGGCCAGCAGTTCTGGGGGGGTGTCTCGCGCGGGGACGCACGGTTGAAGATCGAAGATGCCGAGGCCCTCAGGAGTGCGACGATCGGGCTCCTGAAGGTGTCGCCTGAGCTGCAATCGCGGATGCAGGTCACCTACCTGCGTTGGAACTCCAGCAACACGCTGATGGGCGTATGGCCGGAGTACTTCGAGATCTACCACCACGAGCTCGTCGCCGGGCGCTTCTTCACCGAGGGTGAACTGCGCGGGCGCCGACGTGTCGCCGTCCTCGGGCACAATCTGCCCACGAGTCTCGGCGAGACTCCTCCCGAGTTGCTCATCGGCCAGACGATTCAGCTTCGGGGCATCCCCTTCGAGGTCATCGGGGTGCTCGCGGAGAAGGGCGACGCCGCCTGGGTGCGGCCGGACGACCAGATATTCATTCCGCAGTCCACGGCACAGTTTCGTGTGATGGGGGGCCGTGACCGGCTGAACGCGATCTATGCCGCGACGCAGCACACCGAGGAACTCGACAAGGCGTACGGCGAGATCGATCGAGTCATGCGTCGAGAGCATCGCATTCGCCCCGGCGAGGAGGCGGATTTCAACATCCGCAACTCAGCGGACCTTCTCGCAACGTTCAACGAGACGAACGAGACGTTCACGCTGTTGCTGGCGGGGATCGCGGCAGTGAGCCTGCTCGTAGGGGGCATCGGCATCATGAACATCATGCTGGTGTCGGTGACCGAGCGCACTCGCGAGATCGGTGTGCGCAAGGCGCTGGGCGCGACGCGCCGCGCGATCATGACCCAATTCCTGGTCGAGGCGCTCTTCCTGTGTGTCCTGGGCGGCGTCCTGGGGGTGGCCGTCGGCTACGGGGCGGCGGAGATGATGACGAGGATCGCCGAGTGGGAGACGGTTGTGGCACCCCAGTCGGTGGCGGTCGCGCTCGGCTTCAGCGCCGCGATCGGGCTCTTCTTCGGCATCTGGCCCGCGCGTAGGGCATCTTTGCTGGATCCGATCGACGCCCTACGGTACGAGTAGCTATCTCCGCAGGAGAACCGTCCTGGTCGCCCCCTGGCGAACCAGCGTCAGTGGGATCGTCGCGTCGGTCCGGGACAGTGCCAGTCGCAGGCCCTGCACCGACCGCACGGCGATGCCATCGATCCGGGTGATGACGTCGCCGGGCTTGATCCCCGCTGCCGCCGCAGGCGTCTCGTTCGGCACGTCGGTCACGAGCACGCCGCCGTCGACCTGGAAGTATGCCGCCAACTCTGGGCGCAGATCCATCACTTCAGCGCCTATGGCTCGGTTCTGACCGAGTAGGTAGGGCGCGAGGGGTCGAAACTCGGCTCTCGGCTCCCTCTCCCTCTCCTGGACCCTTCCCGTCGAGAAGGACAGCGCGTAACGGTTGCTCGCAGTGGAAACGGTCGCCTCTTCCATTGCCTTCCGAAGGCCCGAGGAACGCCGCGATAGGTCCTCCAGTACGCCGCGGATCTGCACGAGCTGCCGGTCGTATTCGTTGCCGCGCAGGGTGCCCGAAATGCGCATCAGGTCACGGAGCCGCTCTTCCTCACGCGCCCGCACTTCGCGAAACGAATTGTTCAGTTCGTCCATCTCCCGCTGCAACGAGTCGTGCTGCTCGCCGGGAAAGACGAAGAACGCGAACGGTGCTTGGACCTCCTGGGTCACCCAGCTTCGCGCTGTTGTGCCGAGTCCGGGGAAGAGCCACCGGTCGTCCGGCCGTGTGGGCTCGGTCACGCGACCCACAATGACTTCGCGCGCCCTGATGCGGGCGATCACAGGGTCCGGGTCCGGGGGGTCTACCGCCACGTCAACGAGCGGGACGTTGCGGCCACGGGCTTGCACGAGCCGCACGCGGAGCGACTTCATCGCCCGAAACGCGGTCTCGACCATGGAGTCCGGCTGGAAGCGAAGCGTGTACGTGGGCGCGGGCTCGGCTCGGAAGCGATCACCCGCCCTCAGATCGATCTGGTGCCGTCGTCCGTCTCTCACGTACACGATGTGCACAGGGTCACCGGGATCGAGATACAGCCGACTGGCGACGTTCTCGAAGCCCCTCACGTCACGGATGTCGTTGATGCGGAGAAGCACGTCTCCGGCTCGTAGCCCCGCGGCGCGTGCCGGGCTCGGATCGTTCACGTCCGTGATCACGACGGTAGCTGTCGCGCCATCGCTGGTGGTCTGGGTCCTGACGACGGCGATCGAGATTCCGATCCATCCCGGCGACGCGTCCCCGAAGCGCGCGTCGGCGCGTTGCGCCGGCACAGACGTGGGCATCAGGATCAGCGCTCCGACGGCCGCAAGGCGGTACAGCGTTCGAAGGAGCATCAGAACCAGTTGTCCCGGCTCGCCACCAACCGGGCCGTGGCCTCACGCTCACCGAGCACCGAGACGAGCAGCCCGTTCAGGAACAAATCACCCGGAGCCTGTCGGACCGCCGCCTGACTGACAGCGGCCAGGTGCTCGAGCGCCGCGTACCGACTCATCGGATCGACCCCGGCCTCGATGCCGGACCGTGAGATCAGCAGTTGTTGATACCGAGTGATCGCTGTCACGTAGTTCTGTTCGGCCACCCGCACCGCTGACGCCCCTTCTTCGACGCTCGTGGTATTCGCGAAGAATGCCGCGTTGGAGAGCATCGCGAGCTCGCCCAGCGGCTCCGCCGCGCCCTGCGATGTGAGCAGCGCGCCTGCGCCGGTCCCCGAGAGGAAGAGCATGATCGCGGCGGCGGCTCGCATCCACGCCGGTGTCTGAGCGAGGCCCATCTTGCGGAATAGTCCGGGGTCCTCCACTAGCCCTTCGGAGCGCAAGCGCGCTTCGAGCCCATGCCAATCCCCCTGAGGAGGCCTGATCTCCGGCAGCGAGCGCAGCGCATCCGTCTGACCGCGCATCGCCTCCAATTCTGCGGAGCATGCCCCGCACTCGGCGATATGGGCCGCTTCCTCGGGCCGGGGAGCGTGATCCACCAGCCGTGCCAGCGTCTCAGTGTTTAGATGCTCCATGCTTCTGCTCCATGTTCCTGCGCTGCGCCGTGCAAGACAGTGAGCATCTCTCTCATCTTCGCTCGCGCCTTGAACAGCTGTGACTTCGATGTGCCGGAGGTCACGCCCAGCGTGTCTCCGATCTCCTCATGTGTATAGCCCTCCACATCGTGGAGGATAAGAACGCGTCTCATTCCATGCGGCAGCTCGTCTAGAGCTCGCTCGAGCCGCTGTTGCAACAGTGCATCGCCTCCGCGGGGCGCTACCGGTACCTGGTCGGGTACCGGTCCTTCCCGCTTCTTTCTGGTCTCCGACTTCCGGAGTGCCTGCAGCGCCGCGTTCACCGCGATCCGGTGCAGCCACGTCGAGAAGCGCGCGTCACCTCTGAACGTCGGTAAGGCCCGGATCGCTCGGATCCAGGCCTCCTGCGCATAGTCTTGAGCCAGATCATCGTCGCCGGCGATTCGGCGCACCACGGCATAGACCCTTGGCGAATACCGGTCGTACAGCGTCCGGATCGCTCGGGCGTCACCAGCTGCGGCCAGCCGGATCAACTGACTCTCAGAAGGTCCCGCAGAGATCTCTTTCATTCCTTCGCTTCGATGCGCCGTATCCCGCACAGGGTTGCTTCTACGTGTGTAGATGTCGTAGGCCCCACGCGGATGTACACTCCATGGTGAATGTACACTTCACGAACGATGCCGCTGGCGCGTCCGACGTTCAAACGCCTAGTCTGAATCGATGACTCGCTTCCGCGACCTTGCAAGGCGGTACGGCGTGCGCATGCCGGCGCACGGCCCCACCCGCGGAGTCCCACGCCCGGGACAGGCGTTGGGATTCGTCGCCTTCGTGGCGCTTCTCTTCCTGTTCCTGGGCGTTCGTCTTCAGATCATGCTAGGCGAGAGCGGCCTGCTCGCCGCGGAGTGGCTTCTGCTCTTCGTGCCGGCGCTACTCTTCGTCTACTTGGGGGGCTTCGACCTCGGTCGCACGCTATCGCTCGGCCGCCCCACTCGGCGGGGCGCACTGGGAGCCTTGCTGCTCATCGCGGGGGCGACCCCGGCCGCGTGGTTTGTCGGGTGGCTCCAGACGTTCTTCCTGCCTATCCCTTGGGAGACTCTCGAGGGTCTCGAAGAGCTCGTCACTGCGGACAGCGCGGGGCGACTGGCGTGGCTTCTACTCCTTCTCGCCGTGACGCCCGCGTTCTGTGAGGAGATCGTCTTTCGGGGCGTGCTTCTCGGAGGTACGCGCGCGCTCGATCCATGGCGGTTCGTGCTGCTCAACGGCGCCATGTTCGGCGCGTTCCACCTGTCGTTTCAGACCGTGATCCGGTTCCTCCCGACTGCCTCGTTGGGTATCGTCATTGCATGGGCTGTGTGGCGCACCGCCTCGATCTGGACTGGTGTGCTCATGCACCTCGTCAACAACGCGTCGATCGTCGTACTCGCTTCCATGCCGATGTCGAGGGAGCTCCTGTCGGATCCCGAGGCTCCCCCTCCGCTCTGGCTTGTTCCGTTCGCGGCGATCGCACTGACGCTGGGGGTCCGCGTGCTGCGTGCTGAAGGCGCGGAATCCACCTATGCAACACGAAACGAGAGAGAGAGCTGATGTCGGAGCAGACGCCCCTTCCCGGCGCCACCCACCTCGAGTGCACGGGCTCCGGCGAAGTCGTCGAGAGCGAGCAGTTGATCGGGTTGTCGGCTGCGGGCAAACCGCTCTTCGCACGGTACGACCTGGACGCCATCGCCGACCGGTTCACGCCGGACGCTGTCGCTGGGCGTGAGGCTAGCCTCTGGCGCTACGAAGAGGTTCTTCCTGTTCGGGATCGTTCCGCCCAGGTGAAGCTGGGGGAGGGTTGGACGCCGCTCATCGACGCCCCACGCACCGCGTCACGTCTCGGAGTCAGCAAGGTCTGGATCAAGGACGAGGGTCAGAACCCGACCGGGAGCTTCAAAGATCGGGGCCTCTGCCTCGCGGTTTCGCGAGCCCTCGAGCTGGGCGCGAAGGAGCTCGCGCTTCCCTCTGCGGGCAACGCTGGCAGTGCTGCCGCGGCGTACGGAGCCGCCGCCGGTCTCCCCGTGCACGTTGTCGTTCCCACGGACACGCCGAGGCCGATCCTCGAAGAGATGACGGCGTTCGGCGCGGACGTTCAGCTACTCGATGGCCTCATCAGTGACTGCGGCCGAGTCGTGAAGCAAGGTGTCGAGCAGCACGGATGGTTCGACCTCTCCACGCTCAAGGAGCCGTATCGCGTGGAGGGCAAAAAGACCATGGGCTACGAACTTCACGAGCAGCTGGGCGGGCGACTTCCCGACTCGATCGTCTACCCGACCGGCGGTGGGACCGGTTTGATCGGGATGTGGAAGGCATTCGACGAAATGGAGCGCTTGGGGTGGATCGGCTCCGAGCGACCCAAGATGTTCACCGTGCAGGCCGCCGGCTGTGCGCCGATGGTACGGGCGTGGGAGGCCGGTCGCGAGAGCGCCGAGACGTGGCAGGGAGCCGCGACGTACGCTTCGGGGCTGCGTGTGCCCGGTGCAGTGGGGGACTTCCTCATCCTGCGGGCTCTCCGGGAGTCTGGTGGTGGAGCGGTTGCCGTCGCGGACCATGTGATGGCAGAGTGGGTCCGACACATCGGGACGGACACCGGCATCTTCGCGGCGCCGGAGGGTGGCGCGACGGCAGCCGCAGTCCCCATGCTGATGGAGAAGGGCTTGATCTCTGCAGACGACGAGGTCGTGCTCTTCAATACGGGAAGCGGTCTCAAGTACGTGGGTATGGAGCCGATCGATTAGAAGGCTGTTGAAGAAGTACAGTGGGCCGCGCGCGTGGCGCTTGCGCGCGTTCAGGCAAGGAACGACGAGGAGTCGTAGCCGAGCTACGGCGACGAGGAGAGACGATGGATCAACCGCGTAACCGCCATGCGCCCAACGCCATGGCAGATTTGAACACACAGGTCTGTGGGTTGGGGTGGCACGGCCCCATCTCCGTCGTTGGGGCTCCTAGCCGTAGCGACGGCTATGGCGTCGTCGCCCCGCCTAGGACCTGGGGCCGTGGCATCCCCAACGCGGCCCGCTGTACCTCTTCAACAGCCTTCTAATGGTCGCACTCTTCTGGCTCGTCTTCTGGACCGGACTGGTTCTGCTGGCCTTCGCGGCTGGCATCAGTCTCCGGCTACGCTTGCGTGAGCACCTGCGCCCTCGAATCCCGGTGGTCGACGACGAGGCCCTCGATGCGATCCTGATTACGGGGACCCTGACCGCCGATGAAGATGAGCCGCTCGACATCAGAGAGATCGATGAGGAAGAGCGAAAGTTCTGGTCCGAGAGCTGGGACGAACCTGAGGAATGGTGAGCGTGGCGCAGTTGCATGTGCCTAGTCTTCAGCGCGGCTCGAACCGGTAGTAGATGCCGGGGAGCGGGACCCACCTGCGGTTGAGTGGCCGGTCGTCTTCGGGGTCGGTGCGCCGAACCCAAAGCGCTCGGCTGACGTTGATGCTCGCGCCGAGCGAGTGTGCGCCGGCCACGTTCCAGTCGACACCCACGGGCGCTCTCAGCACGGCTGCGAGGCCGAGTCTCTCGTCCGACGGCTTGGCCGCGACCACCCACAGGCCCGCGCCCACGAAGGGTCTCACGGCGTTGGCCCCAAAGTATTGCTTCACCACGAGCGAGAGACTCAGGTCACGGAAGGCCCACGTGCCCACGGTCAGGTCGAGGCTGCGGTTGCCGTCGAAGTACTCGAGCAACAGACCCACCGTGCTCACGCCGCCAACACTGATGCCTATACGGATGCCATCGTCGTCCGTCGAGCTCTGACAGCGCGCCGCCGAAGGGACGTACGCCGAGGCCGAGATCAGCGCTGTGAGAAGGGCGAAATGCCGCATCGTGGTGGGGAAAGACGTGGGGAGTTGGGTCATGGGAGCCGGAGTATAGACAGGAGGTCGGGACGGGTCCACGGGCGGTCTCGCCTCCTGCGTCCGGCCGGTTTCGCCAACGTCTCTTGGCCGTGCTGGTGTCTGTCGGCGCCCCTCCCGACGCACCGCCGATGCTCTCCAAGCGACTTCCGGCAGCTGTCCTCGAAATCGTCCCGCCGGACGCGGTCCGAACGGTGCCGCTCGGTCCGGGTGGTCGTGTACCGATACCTGTAGTCCGCCAAGAGGCCGGGGGCTGTGCAGGGGGCGCTAGTCGAGGGGTTTGGGGGCGTAGCGATTCTGCCTGGACACCGACGCTGCGGGCTGCTCTCTTCTACGCTCCGTGGGCACCAAGAAGCCCACCCTTTCAGGAGGCGTTATGTCCCGCGAAAAGACCAGGAGCCCCGGAAATCTGGGACCCCTCGCCTTGATGACCCTCGTTGCTACGGTTGTTCTGTCGCAACCGAGCGGCCTTTTCGCAGCGGCCGCGGTACCCGCTCCCTTGCTGCAGCAAGCGAGTGACACGATTCCGCTGGCACCGATCGAGGTCCGGGTTCTCAGGACTCCCATCTTGCAAAACGCGGCGCCGCTCTCCGTCTCGGCGTTGAGGGGGAGGGATCTCCAGCGCGGACGAAGTGGCTTCTTCTTGGGGGACGCGCTCCAGCTGTTGCCCGGTGTCCAGGTACAGAACCGCTTCAACCCGGCCGTAGGAGAGCGCGTGGCGATTCGCGGGTTCGGAGCCCGAGCCCAGTTCGGACTCCGAGGGATTAGGGTGATCGTCGACGGGATCCCAGCGACGCTCCCCGATGGACAGAGCAGCCTCGATCATTTGGATATCGGCTCGCTGGCGCGAGTCGAGGCCCTCCGAGGGCCAGCGTCGGCGCTGTTCGGAAACGCTGCGGGCGGGGTGCTTTCTTTTACGACCCGGGATCCCGCGACGATCCCGTTCGAAACAGAAGTCATGGGCGTGACGGGCAGTGACGGGTTGTGGCGCGGACAGTTGACCGCGTCCGGGACGGTGGAGAACACCGGTTACCTCGTGACCGTGTCAGCCCAGAGGTGGGACGGCTATCGGACGATCGCTGCGGGATCGCCCCGCATCGATACGCTCGGCACGAACTACGGAGGGTCGGACCGGCTCGGGTTCAACGCGCGAGTCACGACGCCGCTTGCGGGAGGCGAGCTGTCGCTGACCGCCAACGTATTGGATCTGGACGCCGAGAACGCGGGATCGAAGACGGATGACTTCGAAAGCGATGTCTACCGTCAGATCAACGACCTATATCTCAGATTCAGAACCGGAAAGACACTGCAGCAGCAGCAGGCTGGTGTGCGCTGGGCAGGCCCTCTGGGAGATGCGCTTCAGGCGGACTTCTCGGCATACGGCGTGCACAGGACCATCAACAATCCGATCCCCTTCGACGTCATCGATCTCTCGAGGAAGGGAGGGGGCTTTCGCGCCCAGTTGGGCAGTACCGTTTCGGCCGGCTCTGCGGACTTCAACTGGCAAGGTGGATTCGACTACAACTTGCAGAACGACGATCGATCGGAGATCGCAAGGGGGTTTGGGACGGGTCAGCCTGCGGCGGGAGCCGCTCCCTTCCTCGATCAAGCTGAGGATGTGCGGAGTGCGAGCGTCTTCCTTCAGGGAACGCTGAAGTTGGTGGGCGGAGCGATCGTTCTAGCGGGCCTGAGGTATGACAACCACGACTTCACAGCCGACGACCGCGTACCTGTGACCCCGGAGAACCCCGACGACTCGGGCACGCGGACGATGGATGCGGTGAGTCCTTCGATCGGGATCAGCGTACCGGCGGGGCCGTCCGTCAACCTGTTCGCCTCGTTCGGCACGGTGTTCGAAACTCCGACGACGAGCGAACTCTCGAATCAACCGAACGCCGCCGGTGGCTTCAACCCGGACCTCGATCCGATGAGAGGAGAGTCCTACGAATTGGGGATCCGTGGTAGCATGGGGTCGAACGCCGTCTTCGAAGTGACCGGATACCAGACGAATCTCCGAAATGAGCTCGTCCGTTTCGAGGTAGAGGGTCTCGACGACGTGAGCTTCTTCCGAAACTCGGGCGAGTCGCGGCATCGCGGTCTGGAGGCGACACTGTCTGTTGCGTCCAGTGACGGGGTCGTCCGGGGAGATGTGAGCTACGCGCACATAGACGCTCAATTCGAGCAATATGAGTTGGGTGGGGACGACCTGAGCGGCAACCAGGTTCCCGGTGTGTCTCCGAACCGAGGCCAGGCTGTCCTGCGCTTCAGCCCGGGTCGGGTGTGGGCGGAGATCGCCGGGACGTATATGGATGAAGTGCCGGTGAACGATCGGAATACGACGACGACACCCTCCTACTTCCTGGTGGACCTCAGGGCTGGGCTCGACGAGATCACCTTGGGCAACATGAACCTCTCCCCCTGGGTCGCGCTGACGAACGCGTTGGACAAGGACTACATCGCTTCCGTGGCGGTGAACGCGTTCGGTAGCCGATTCTTCGAGCCTGGACCCGATCTGTCGTTCCAGGTCGGCTTCCGAGCATCCTGGGGAGGCCGCGACTAGGCTCTACCTGCCGTCCTCGATCGTCACCGTGACGATCGCAACTTCGGCACCCCTTCGCACAAGCGGGCGCCTCGATGCGCCGGCTCCATCCGACCGCGCGACGTCCAGACGCAGGCGCGATCCATGGGGGACATCACAAAGCACGAAGATGCCGCGCGAATCGGTCATCGTCTCAACCGTCGTCCGGTTTTCTTCTGATCCGAGTGTCCACTCCCGCGCGACCTCTCCGCCAAGGCCCCGGGGCACCGCGAGCAAGGGCGGCTTGTAGTCGGCGGTTTTCAGCCACGCCAGCTTTACCTCGATGTTGGCCTGGGGCCGACCCGCCGCGTCGGTCACCCGGCCGAACAGGGGCGCCGTCTGAGGCGGCCGAGGCTCTCCGCCGCACACCTCTCTCAAAGCGTCCGCGAGCGTCGGCACACGTAGGCTGACGTGAGTCATCTGACCGAGCACGCTCTCGACTTCCGTGACCGGGGCCGGCAAGCCGAGCGTGTCGAGCAGTGGGTGCCGAACCACGAGCTTGTGCAGGCCGCCTGCGAGTCCAGGCAGCAAAAACGACCCGTCGGGCTTGATGTCCCCTTCCTCGCCCGTATCCAGCACGCGAACGGTAACCGATAGGGCCGGTCCCACCCGGATGGAGTCTTGTACGGAACCCGAAATCGTTGCGGTGGACGATTCCAGCACGATCTCGCCCGAACGCTCGGTGACCCGCCACGCGACGCCGCCCTCCTCCCTGTACCCGCGCCGACGCAGCCGGCCGTACGCGTCGACCGCCATGATCGGCATGCGGATCCACCACTCACGCACGATCCAAGTCCCGTTGGGCAGTCGCGTGAAGGCCACGTGCCCGCCCGGCTCACCGATCTCCCTGCCCGGGGAGACATTCACGTATGAAAACTCCAGTCGGTCCAGCTCGGCGGTTTCCTCGTCGAGCCACAAGACGCCCTTGATGTCCGGGAGCGTCCGGCCCTCGATCGGCTCGAACACCAGACCGATCGAGCCGGCATCACCGCGACGCACTCCCATGCAATGCGTGTCGAGGAAAGCGTCACTCAGGAACGCCTCGGCATCCGGAGCGTGGTAGATGGTGCCGGAGTCGGGATCCTCTTGAACGAAGCCCTTGGCTACGAGCTCCCCAGCGGGCAGGCTGACGAACGGGGCGTTCGTCGAGCCCCGACTAAAGGACCGCTGCTCGTCCAGGATGTCATCTCCGCTTCGGTCGAGGTCCCGAATGAAATGCAGCAGCGTATAGCGGTAGATCCCCGTCGACTGGGTCCACGCGGCGGCTTCCAGCGCCTTTCGTGTCTCGGCCCACACTCGGGCGGTGACGCGCCCCTCCTCGGGCCGGACTTCGCACCGTGGTGAGCCGGACACGTCGAGCCCGCGAAGCCGGATGGGACGGATCGGTACATCGATGCGCCGGAACGTGCCGCGCACCGGTACGTCGAACGGATCCGTCGTCAGGCTCGAGTACCCGATCCGGTCGACGCGGACGTAGTAGCGGCCGGGGTGGTCCGCCTGCGTGATGAACCCGCCGGTGGCGTCGGTGAGCACTCGGTCGACCACCTCGCCGTCGACGTCGAAGAGAACGACCATCGCGCCGGTGAGAGGGGTCCCGGCGCCGTCCTCCGCTACGACACCTCGCACGGTCTGCGCTGCGGCGTGACCCGCGAGCGCGAGCAGGCACGTCACCCCAAGGCATGGAATTCGCACGCGTAAATCATAAGTCGTGAGCGAGCTTGCCGCTTGCCCTAGCAGCCGGTGGTACTTCTACCACGGGCTGCTGGGGTGCCGATGCCCGGTGGCGGCCGCTAGTTTGCCGCCATGAGCCAACTCCCGACTCTGGACGGCCCTTCGGTCGAGACCTGCCGGCGCAGACGTGAGGCCGTTCTGAGCCGACTGGGCTCCGCAGTCATGATCTTGCCGTCCGCCCCGCAGCGGTACCGCTCGAGAGATACCGAGTACAGGTATCGCCCTGACAGTGAGCTGTACTACGTCACCGGGACGACGGAGCCGGGAACCCTCCTTGTGCTCGTGGGTGGGGACGATCCACGCTTCGTTCTCTTCGTCCGCCCGCGCGATGCGAAGGAGGAGCGGTGGGCAGGTCCGCGGCTCGGGCCCGATGCCGCGGCGGAGCGATTCGGCGCCGACGAATGCTACTCGGTGTCGGAGATGGAGGACAGACTGCCGGGTCTGCTGCAAGCGGGTGATCGCATCCACTATCGTCTGGGGGCGGGCGACCGAGCGGACGACTTCGTTCGCCGAGCCCTGGAGCAGGCGCGCGCCAGCGGCATGCGACGGGGCACCGGACCCCGCGGGCTGGTCGATCCCGGTGAGATCCTGGATGCGTTGCGTTTGCGGAAGGATGCCGAGGAGATCGAGGCGATCCGAGCCGCGGCACGCATCAGCGCCGAGGGTCACCGGTCGGGCGCTGCTGCCATCGCGGCCGGGGTGGGGGAGTGGGTCGTGGAGGCTGCGGTAGACGCTGGGTTCAGGGCCGCGGGGGCCATGGGACCGGGCTTCGCGACGATCGTCGGGTCCGGCGCCAACGCATGTATCCTCCACTACGTGGAGAACCGAGACACCATCGCCGATGGTGCGCTGGTCTTGATCGACGCCGGAGCCGAGGTGGCGCTGTACAACGGAGACGTCACGCGCACGTATCCGGCTGGCGGTGGCTTCTCAGACACGCAACGCGACGTCTATCGAATCGTCGAAGCCGCGCGCCGGGCGGCGGTGGAGCAGGTTGCCCCGGGGGTCACGATCGCCTCGGTTCACGACGCTGCGGCTCGTAGGATCGTCGACGGGTTGGTGGGGCTCGGTGTGCTCTCGGGCTCCACGGAGGAGCTGCTCAGCGAGGCTACGTACCGACCGTTCTTTCCGCATCAGACGTCTCACTGGCTCGGGCTCGACCTGCACGATCCCGCGGACTACGTGGTAGCGGGTGAGTCGAGGGTGCTCGAACCGGGCATGGTCTTCACGATAGAGCCTGGTCTCTACTTCCGTCCGGGTGTCTGCGAAGAATCCGCTCCTCGGTTCTCGGGCATCGGCGTGCGCATCGAGGATGACGTGCTCGTCACCGACGAGGGCTGCGAGGTGCTGACCGCGTCGCTACCCACGGCCGAGGACGAGGTCGAGGCTCTGGTAGGCGCCCGTTGACGACACCCGCTGCCGGACGTCACGCCCTTCTGCTCGAGCGTCTGCACCAGCCCGGTCCGCTCGTGGCCGTGGAGTTACGGCCCCCGCGGTCGGATCTAGAGGCCGAAGACGGCATGGGCGCTTGGATCGACCTGCACCACTCACTCGGCCGGCTGACCAGCGACGACCTCTTCGTCTTCCTCACTGACAACGCGGTGGGGGCGGCCGAAGAGGAGAATCTCGCGCACGTCGGCGCGAACGCGGGTGACGACGTCGACCTGCGCCGCATCATCCCGATTCTGACCGCGAAGCACACGCTCGACTACTGCATGATGTTCGCATCGCGCGCGAAATCCGACGGATTCGATGCGCTCACGGTCCTCGGAGGCGACGAGTCGGTCGGTGTGCCGCGTTGCGTGCCTCACGGACGCGACCTCCGCGAGCTCCTGCGCGGGCGACTCCCTGACCTGGTCCTGGGAGGGTGGGCGAACCCGCACCGCGACGCCGAGGAGCAGGTTGCGTTCCTGGCGGCGGACGACGCCCACGCGGACTTCGCTCTGACGCAGGTCGTTTCGCATCACAGCCTCCAGGGGGTCGAGCGCTTTCTGGAACGCATGCACGCGGTCGGGGCGACGGTGCCCACGGTATTCGGGGTCTTCTTCTACCGCAGTGCCAACGCAAAGACTCTAGAGGTCCTCGGAGGCTTCTTCCCGGTCCCGGCCGAAGAGGTGACGCGCGAATTCGAGAGCGCTTCCGCTGAGGAGATCTGCGCGCGTACGATTCGCGCGCTGCGACGCGTCGGGGCCGAGAAGGTCTACGTCAGCAACCTGGGGAACCGCGGCGCGGGCCGTCGTCTCCGCAGGATCTTGGATCAGGTTTAGCTTTAGCAGCTCCCCAGGGCTACACAGGCATCAAGCGGTCGCGCTGACGCCTGCCTCACGAAGCACGCGCAGCGCTACGTCGACGCGCCGGCTCGGGGCGCTGAGGTGGAATCCTTGCACGTGCGGCCGCACCGCTTCGATCATCTCGAGAGCGATGAGCACGCCTTCCTCGAGGGCGGCGTCAGAACCGCTTTCCTGGGCGCTGCGCATGCGCTCGACGATCTCGTCGGGTACTACCACGCCCGGCACCTCGCACGCGAGAAACTCGGCGTTGCGGAGGTTCAGGAAAGGCCAAATCCCCGCGATGACCGGGATGCTTCCGCTTCCCACGCGCTCGAGGAAGCGCTCGAGTGCCTGCGGGTCGAAGATCGGTTGCGTGACGGCGAAGTCGGCCCCGGCCTCGACCTTGTACCGATAGCGTTCGACTTCGCGCTCTTGATCGACCGCGCCGGGGTTGGCCGCGACGCCGTGCACGAACTCTGTGGGTGTCCCGATCGAGTTGCCGCCCGGATCGATGCCGCGGTTCAGACCGTTCATGACGTTGGTCAGCCCGATGGAGTCGATGTCGAAGACAGCAGTCGCGTCCGGGTAGGGACCCTGCAGCAGCGGTTCGCCACTGACCACGAGAACGTTTCGAATACCCGCGGCGGCGGCTCCCAGGAGGTCCGAGATCATGCCGAGCATGTTGCGGTCCCTACAGGTGTAGTGAACCAGCGATTCGATGCCGACCTCGTGTTCGACGATCAGCGCGGCAGAGAGAGCGCCCATTCGGCTGACCGATCTCGGATTGTCCACGATCGCCAGCGTGTCGACCCCCGCGACCTTCAAGCGCCGGGCGGGCTCGATGAGCGCGACTCGGTCCCAACCGCGCGGAGGAATGATCTCCACCGACACCACCGGCTCTCCCCGAGCCAGCTTGCGGCCCCATGCGGAGCGAACATCGAGCGGTACCGGTTCTCGGGCTGCCTCGACGCCTGCTGCCGCCACGGGCTCGGCGACGACGACGCTCTTCGGTTGCACCGAAGCTACCGCGATCCGGATCTGCTTCACGTGGTCCGGGGTCGTGCCGCAGCACCCCCCTACGAAGCGCGCGCCGGCATCGATCATGCGCTTCGCATATTGCGCCATGTATTCGGGGCTGGCGAGATACATCTTCCGATCTCGCACGGTGCGGGGCAGGCCGGCGTTGGGCTGAGCGATCAGCGGCAAGTTGGTCACCTCTGCCATCTCCTCGATGGCATCGAGCATGACCGCTGGGCCGACCGAACAGTTGAGGCCGACGACGTCGACTCCAAGCTCGGTCAGTTCACGGGCGATCAGCGTCGCGTCGTTTCCATAAGCGGTCTTGCCGCCCGGCCCCACGGTCATCTGGGCTATGATCGGCAGGTCGCTCAGTCCTCGCACGGCCGCGACCGCGCATCCGATCTCGCTCATGTCTGAGAACGTCTCGAGCACGAATCCATCGACCTCCCCCTCGAGAAGCCCGTTCACCTGTCTTCTGAAGAAGTTGACCGCCTCGTCCCGCGCGGTCGGGCCCCATGGCTCGATGCGAATGCCGAGCGGGCCGATGGCGCCTGCGACGCTAGCGCGGTCGCCCGCAGCGGCTCGCGCCAGCTCGGCGGCTACCCGGTTGATCTCTTCGGTTTGCTCGGCCAACCCATACGACGACAGCTTCACCGGGTTGGCGCCGAACGTGTTCGTCTCGAGAATCTCGGCGCCGGCCGCGACATACTCGTCGTGGATCTGACGCACGAGCTCGGGTCGGCGCCTGTTGAGCTCGTCGTAGCAAACGTTGACGAACACACCTCGGCCGTAGAGCAGCGTACCCATCGCGCCATCGAATACGTGAACGAGGTCGTCCTCGATCAATGCTCTCACGGTGTGTCTCCTTCCGGATCGTAACCGAGATTGGGCGACAACCAGAGCTCCGCTTCTTCCATGGTCCACCCTTTTCGCCTGGCGTAATCCTCGACTTGATCGCGCGCGATGCGGCCCACGCCGAAGTACACCGCGTCGGGATGCGACAGGTACCAACCGCTCACGGATGCCGTCGGGGTCATCGCGAAGCTCTCTGTGAGCTCGATGCCGAGCGACTTCTCGACGTCCAGCAGCTCGAAGAGTGTGCGCTTCTCGGTATGGTCCGGACACGCGGGGTAACCGGGGGCCGGCCGGATCCCTCGGTACGTCTCCCGGACGAGCGCGTCGTTCGACAACTGTTCTTCCGGAGTGTACCCCCACAGTTCGCGGCGGACGCGTTCGTGCATGAGCTCGGCGAGTGCCTCCGCGAGCCGGTCCGCGACCGACTTCACCAGAATCGCGCTGTAGTCGTCGTTGGCGTCCTCCAGCTCGCGCGCCATCTCCTCTACGCCAATGCCGGCCGTAACCGCGAAGCCACCGACCCAGTCGGGTTTGCCGGCGTCAGCCGGAGCGACGAAATCCGCCAAACAGCGGTTCGCCCTCCCACCCTTCGCGAACTGTTGACGAAGATGGTGGAGCACGGTGAGGCGTTCTGTGCGGTCAGCTGATGTGTACAGCTCGACGTCGTCGCCGATCGCGTTGGCAGGGAAGAAGCCCACGACGGCGCGCGCGCGCACCCGACCATCGGTTACGAGACGGTCCAGGAGCGCCCCGGCATCGGCCCATAGGCTCTGAGCCTGTTCGCCGACGATCTCGTCGTCGAGGATCGCCGGATATTTGCCTGCCAACTCCCAGGCCTGGAAGAAGGGCGTCCAATCGATGTATGGCCGCAGTTCCGCGATCTCCACGTCGAAGACATGAACCCCTTGCCGCAACGGTGCTGGCGGGTCGTACGAGGACCAATCCAGCTTCTCGGCGCGCTCGCGGGCCACCGCGATCGACAGCAACTCTGTTCGAGCGGTGCGCTGCGCACGCCGCTCGCGCTCGGACTCATAACCAGCTCGCACCTCGGCGATGTAGCCGTCTCGACGCTCTTCATCGAGCAGCGCGGACACGACCCCGACCGCTCGGGAGGCGTCCAGCACGTGCACGGTCGCGCCGTCGTAGTTGCGCTCGATCTTCACAGCGGTGTGCGCCTTTGATGTCGTCGCGCCCCCGATCAGGAGCGGCGTGTCGAAGCCCGTCCTCTGCATCTCCTTGGCGACGTGCACCATCTGGACAAGCGACGGTGTGATCAGCCCGGACAGGCCGATCACGTCGACCTTCTGCGCGCGCGCGGTTTCCAGGATGCGCTCGGCGGGCACCATGACCCCGAGGTCGATCACCGAGTAGCCGTTACACTGAAGCACGACGCCCACGATGCTCTTGCCGATGTCGTGCACGTCACCTTTCACCGTGGCGAGCAGCACGGTGCCCTTGTCGGTCGCGCCCGACTTCTCCGCTTCCAGGAACGGAGTCAGGTACGCCACCGCCTTCTTCATCACTCGCGCGCTCTTCACGACCTGTGGCAAGAACATGCGTCCGCTGCCGAAGAGGTCGCCGACGACATTCATTCCATCCATGAGCGGGCCCTCGATGACGTGGAGCGCCAGCGGAAGCTCCTGGCGCGCTGCTTCCGCGTCCTCCTCGACGAACTTGTCGATGCCCTGCACGAGCGCGTGCTTCAGCCGCTCATGAACGTCGAGCGTCCGCCACGTCAGGTCCTCCTCGGTGCGGCGTTCCGTGGTGCCGGACCGGTTCAGAGCGATTTGAGTGAGGGTTTCGGTGGCGTCTGGAGATCGCGCGAAGAGCACATCCTCCACGGGCTCGAGCAGCTCTGCTGGAATCTCATCGTAGACCGGCAAGGCACCCGCGTTCACGATGCCCATGTCGAGCCCTGCGGCGATCGCGTGGTAGAGGAAGGCCGTGTGCATCGCCTCTCTCACCTCTGGGCTGCCCCGAAAGGAGAACGAAACGTTGCTGATGCCGCCGCTCGTCAGCGCGTGCGGACACGATTGTTTGATTTGCCGTACCGCCTCGATGAACCGGATCGCGTATTCGTCGTGCTCTTCCATTCCGGTTGCCACGGCGAAGACGTTGGCGTCGAAGATGATATCCTCGGGAAGGAAGCCCTCTTCGTCTACGAGGATCCTGTAGACGCGCTCACAGATCTCGACTTTGCGCTCAAGGGTGTCCGCCTGGCCCTCTTCGTCGAACGCCATCACGACTGCTGCGGCGCCGTACCGGCGCACGAGGCGCGCTCGCTCGCGGAACGTGTCCTCGCCGTCCTTCAGCGAGATCGAATTCACGACGCCCTTGCCCTGAAGCGTCTTGAGGCCGGCCTCGATCACGTCCCAGTCGGAGGAGTCGACCATCACCGGGATGCGCGCGATCTCCGGCTCGGACGCGAGGAGGTTGAGGAAGCGCGGCATCGCGGCGACTCCGTCGAGCAGCCCCTCGTCCATGTTCACATCGATGATCTGGGCTCCGCCCTGCACCTGCTGACGGGCGACCTCGACCGCGGCCTCGTAGTCACCTTCCTCGATGAGGCTTGCGAAGCGCTTGGAGCCCGAGACGTTGGTGCGTTCGCCGACGTTCACGAACAGCGAGTCAGGACCGATCGTCAGCGGCTCGAGACCGGACAGCCGCGTACGTCGAGGCGGCTCGGGGACGGTGCGCGGCGCCCGCCCCGCGACGATATCTGCGATCGCCCTGATGTGGTCTGGGGTCGTCCCGCAGCAGCCGCCCACGATGTTCAGGAATCCCGCGTCCACGAAGTCCGACGTCACGCTCGCCATGTGCTCCGGAGTGTCGTCGTATTCGCCGAACTCGTTCGGAAGCCCTGCATTGGGATAGCAGCTGATGGGAAGCCGAGCTACGTCGGACAGCTCTTCCAGGTGCGGTCGCAGCTGGTCGATTCCGAGCGCGCAGTTGAGCCCTACACTGAGTAGCCCGCTCTCGCGACCCGGTCCCGGGTGCACGCCGTGTACGATCGCGTTGTAGAACGCCTCGGGCGTCTGGCCGGAGAGCGTGCGCCCGCTCTGGTCGGTGATCGTCCCGGACATCATCACCGGCGTATCGACCCCCGCTTCGGCGAGCACCAGAGAGAGCGCGTACAGCGCCGCTTTTGCGTTCAGCGTGTCGAACGCAGTCTCGATGAGAAGGATGTCGACTCCGCCTTCGAGCAGGCCATGCGCCTGTTCCTGGAACGCGCGCACGAGCTCATCGAAGGTGACGTTGCGCGCGCCGGGATCACCCACGTCGGGCGAGATGGATGCCGTGCGGTTGGTGGGGCCGAGCGCGCCAGCGACCCAGCACGTGCGGGAGGGATCGCGCGCCTCGATGTCGTCCGCGGCGTCGCGCGCGAGACGGGCGGCCGCGCGATTGAGCTCACGTGCGATCTCTTGCAGCCCGTAGTCCGCGAGTGAGATCCGATTGGCGCTGAACGTATTGGTCTCGATCAGGTCTGCGCCCGCCTCCAGGTACTCCACATGGATCCCGCGAATCAAATCGGGCTGCGAAAGGCACAGGATGTCATTGGCTCCGAAAAGGTCGGAGTCGGTGTCGGTGAAGCGCTGACCGCGGAAGTCCTCTTCGCTCAGATCGTGATGCTGGATCATGGTGCCCATGGCGCCGTCGAGGACGAGGATCCTGCGCTGCAACTCTTCCCGAATCAAACGGGCCCGACCCGCGGATGACGCCATTGATCCCTCGACAAAAAAAGGCCCCTCGCGACAGTGCGCGACGGGGCGTTGGTCTTTTAGCTCGTTCGCGGGCTCATCACCGTGGACGAATCCCGCGGGCCGCAATATTCCTCAAATCGCCCCAAAATCTACTCACAGGAAACTAGCGTCGGTCACCGGGAGCGCCAAGTTGACGGGGCGCGCGAGCCAAGCCACCCGACACCAAACGAAACGACTCATGAAACGCTGGCCTCCCCGACCCAGTCTCGGCACTTCGTTCTACAAGGCACACGGTTTAGGGAACGACTACCTGGTCTTCCGGGAGGGTTCGGCTTGGGCGGCGACTCCCGAGGCGGTCGAGGCCGTGTGCGATCGGCACCGGGGTGTCGGTTCAGACGGGGTCGTGGTGCTTCTCGCGGACCACGATCTCGACGGAATTCGGTTGCGCATGTTCAACCCCGACGGCAGCGAGTTCGAGCGCAGCGGGAACGGACTGCGGATCATGGCGTCGTACCTCGCGCGGGAGGGCCTCGTGGGCGAGGCGCCCTTCACGGTCGAGGTCGGTGGGGCTCAGATCGAGATGACCGTCCACGGGGTTCGGGGAGCCACATACGATGTCTCAGTCGACATGGGGCGGTGTCGCGTCGGGCCCGAAGCCGTCGGTCTGGAGGCGACCGCGCTCGAGGCGCAGGGGGGGCTCACCGGTCCGGATGGCCTGCCGCTCCACGTCGTCCCGGTCTCGGTGGGCAATCCACACCTAGTCACCCTCGTGCCCGACCTCACCGAAGAGCTGCTCGAGAGTCTCGGCCCCTTCCTGGTATCCCACCCCGCTCTGAGCGACGGAGCGAACGTACAGCTCGCGACGCCGCTCGGTCCCGGCCACGTCCGAGCGCTCATCTGGGAGCGGGGCGTAGGGCGCACCAGTGCTTCGGGCACGAGCGCGTGCGCGGTTGCGGTCGCGGCGGTGGCTGAAGGGCTCGTGGAGGCGGGTGACGTCACGGTGGAGATGCCCGGCGGCTCGCTGGTGGTATCGGTGAGCTCCGAGTACCACACCGTCTTGCGCGGGCCGGTCGAGGAAGTGCTGAGCGGCGAACTAGCGGCAGGGTGGGTCTCGAGATTCGCGGCGCCTGTAAGCTACTAAGCTGCGATCACCGATCAGGGAGCACCCTTCGGTCAGGTGCGTACTCGCGCCAGGAGTACCAGAGCCGCCCCAAAAAAGACGAAGTTGGGGAGCCACGCCGCCATGAGCGGCGAGATGGCTCCCGCCTCACCGACCGCCCCGGAGATCTTGAGCATCAGGATGTAGACGATCACGGTCCCGAGCGAGATGCCTATCCCGTAGGCTGTCCCACCCCGCTGGTTGCTCGTCGCCAGCGGCGCACCGAACAAGAGCACGACGAGCGTTGCGACCGCGAGCGACAGCTTCTGCTCACGTTTTACCAGCAGTTCCGCGGCATTGCCCCCCGTGCGCTCGAGGATGCCCGCGAGGTGACCGATCTCAGCGTAGGTCATCTCGTCCGGCTCACGCGGAGCTTCCAACAGCTCGTCCGGTCTCTCGACCATGTCCCGCATGACGAGGCGATTGAACTGGATGGACTGCTCCGCCGAATCGGCCGTGAGCGTGCGCAGATAACCTCGCTGCAACCTCCATCCTTGTATTGAGTCCCAGACCGCAGACTCCGCGAGTATGTGCAGTCCGGTCGAACCGTCCTTGGGTGGACGCTCGATCACTACCCCCGTCATGCGCCCGTCGCCGGCAGTGAGTCGACCGATCTGCCATGTCAGACCGCTCTCGGAGCGGTAGACGAAGTCGGTGCGCCAAGAGCGCCGCGGATCCTCGTTTCGTAGGATCGCCGCGGCGATGCGGTTGCCGCGCGGCTCGAGCTCGGTGAGCGCGAGCGCCACACCGGTGAGCAGCACGCCCATCACCACGATGGGCACAATGATGCGATGAAACGAAATGCCCCCGGCTTTGGCCGCGACGAGCTCACGGTGGGTCGTCATTCCGTGGACCGTGAAGACCGCCGCGATCAGGGCAGCGAACGGGAATGACCATTTGATGAACATCGGCATCATGAACACGTACGCCTCCGCGACCTCGGCGACGCTCAGGCCGCGATCGATGAAGTCGTCCATGTTCTCCGTGATGTGGCCGATGACGAGGAGCGGGGGGCCGGCGAACACGAAGACCAGGAAGTGGCGCAGGAAGGTCCCGGCAACGAGCCGGTCGAGAATCCGGATCACGGGGCCACTCCTTCTCTCCGGCCTCCCAGGAGGCGCGCAAGGCTGTCGCCCGCGTTGCTCAAGAGGTCGTCGAGCATGCCGCCGCCACGGATCGTAGAGCCCGCGCGTCCCATACGGCTGACCAAGACGATGCCGACGATGAAGAAGACCACGTTCGCCATCCACATCGTGACTGCGGGGCCCGCGATGCGGCGGTCCGCGAGGATCTCGCCGCCGATGAGTCCGGTCCAGTAGATGCTGAAGATCATGCTCGATGCCAGCACGACCATGCCGACTCCACCCCGCGGGAAGCGCATCGCGAGGGGCGGGCCGATCAACGTGAAGACGATGCACGCGAAGGCGATCGCGAGCTTCTTGTGGATCTCGACCCTGTAACGGTAAGCGGTCTGTCTCAGCGACGCTGCCCGGATTGCGCGTGTGCGGCTGGAGATCACAGCGCCCTGGGTGACCGCGTCCCGGGAAAGCAGCGTTTCACCGTCCCCGGTGACCGCCACCAGTCCGCGCACGCGCCCAGCCCGCAGCTTCGCGACCGCGGCCGAGTCGTCGCTCGTGGGCCGCCCCAGCGCCAGCCTCACGGCCTCCAAGGTCGCGGCCTGACTCTCGCTCCGCACTGAGTCTAGCTCGATCTCTCTCGCCCTGGCGTTCTCGGCGAGCAGAGCGAAGCCCATCTCGCGGTCCGAGCGGTCGGTACCACCGAAGCGCCGCACCAATTCGTTCCCGACACCGCGCAGCGGGATGATCTGCTTCTCGAAGTAGAGGCGTTGGAAGCCCCCTACGCGGTCGCTCTGCACCTCGTGCACGACGCCGTCGTAGAGCGTCAGGTAGAGATCCGTCTTCTCCTCATTGAAGACCATCTCGCCGCGCGCGGCGTACGTCGTGCGCCGGCGGATCGGATTATTCCCGTCGAAAATCGTGACTTCTTCCAGCGTACTCTCAACGGGGTCGATGCGCGTCGCGATCAAAAAGTACCTGTCGAGCCCCGATTCGATGGGGATCTCGTTTACGATCTGCTCTCGCAACTCAAGCGTCGGGCTCTTGCGAGCGATGTCCACCATGAGGTTCTTTAACCGATGGTTGGATTCGGGCAGCACGACGTCGTTGAAGTACAACATGACGCCTGTCATGAGGGCGCCCATGCCCACGAGAGGTACGAGGAGGCGCGCCGGGCGAATGCCTCCGGCGGACATTGCGGTGATCTCGTTTGACGACGTCATGTCGCTGAATGCGTAGAGCACCGCCACGAGCACCGACATCGGGAGGGACAACGCGATCGTATGAGGTAAGGAGAGGGCCAGAAACTCAACAACCACCTGCCACGGGAGCCCTTTGCCCAGGAGCCCCTCGATTCGTTGTGCGACTGCGTTGAGGAAAAGGAGCGCAGTCAGCGTCGAGAGGGCGAACAGGAAGGGGCCGACGTGGACCCTGATCAGGTATCTGGTAAGGACTCCCATGCCCATCGAAGCGTCCGTGAAGTCGTGGCTGATAGTGTGTCGGCCACTCCCTACCCCGCGTCCGACCCGTCTGTTCGGCCGCTGAGGGAGCTCGTGCGCGTTTTTTCGCTCTTGCTCGGGCTGGCGTTGCTCATGCCGGTGCTTCCAGCCAGCGCCGGGACCCGTGCGCACGCGGCCGTTCCGAGCCTCGAGATCGGGCTCGACACGATTCTGCGCAGTGACCTGTCAGTCCCGGCGACGACCGTCCGTTCGGGCTTGGTCGCCGCCGCGGACGAACCCCATGTGCGGCTCGGGTTGAAGCGAATCCCCGTGTACGAGGGCCGCCTGGGGCTTCGCGCTGCCCACGAAGCGCCCGGTCTGGTCCTTGCGAGGCTTCCCTCCGCCGTCGCCGCCCCTCTGCTCGACCCGACCCAACTGTGGAGGGTGCTCACCTTCGGGCAGAACGCGGCTGATTCGACGTTGTTCCTGCCGGCCGCGCCAGAACCAATTCGTCGTGTTGGCGAAGCTCCAGCGGCGCCGGACGCCCCGCCGAGGTTTCAGAGCGAATACGCCGACCTGGCTCTGATGGTCACGAGCCGGATGGAGGTCGGCGGGGAGTGGGCGCGTTTCCGGCCGTGTGACGAACGGTTCAAGGTCAGTTGCAGACCCAATCTCATACCCCAACTGAGCCCCGAACTGCGGTTCGGCGTGCAGGTCGATGGCACCATCGCGGACCGCATCCGCGTGGATGTGGACTTCGACCAATCGCGCGAGTTCGATGCTTCGAACCGCATCAACATCTTCTACGAGGGTCGGGAGGACGACATCCTGCAGCGTGTCGAGGTAGGCGACGTCGACTTCCGGTTGCCCACCAACTCCCGCTTTCTGACCGAGGGCATCCCCGCCGGGAACTTCGGGTTCCAGGCGGAGGGACAGCTCGGCCCGCTGGAGTTCCAGTCGGTGTGGGCGCAGCAGAGGGGCGACCTGAACTCGCGCCAGTTCAGGCTGACGGGTCTCGGCGACCAGCGCGGCTTCGTGCAGCAAGACACGCTGGTGCTCGATGATGCGGACTATGTGCGGGGTCAGTTCTTCTTTCTGGTCGACCCGCGCGAGATCGACGAGTACCCGCACGTTGACGCGTTGGCCTTGGATCCTGCGTCCGCGCCGCCGTCCGTTGCGCCAGGATTCGACCCGATCCAGCTGTACCGCTTCGAAGACGATCCGGTCTTCCAGCAGCAGGTCGAGGGATTCATCCAAGCGGATGCGGTCGCCGAGAACGAGGAGGGCGCCGTCGGCGAGTCCGGCTGGTTCCGATACTTGCAGCCCGGCCTCGATTACTTCGTGCACCCGAGCGGACTCTGGGTGGCGCTCCGATCGCCGCTGCGAAGAGACGAAATGCTCGCGGTCACGTACGTGACCGCGGTCGGGGATACCGTCGGGGACTACAACCCGGAGAGGATCCACAACGCGGGCGGGCGCCCCACGCTCAAGCTGCTCAAGGCGTCCGGGGCGAACCATCAACCTGGCCGGCCCACGTGGGACCAAGAGATGCACCAGGTCTATCGGGTTTCGGGGTCGCCTGACGTGGAGCACTCGTCAGTGGAGCTCACGATTTCACTCGGCGAGCTGTCCGCTGGCCGAACGTTCAAGCGTGGCCCGACGGGGGAGGACGTCACGTTCCTCAGACTCTTCGGCCTCGACGAGGAGGCTCCCGTCGATGCGCTCGACCCCTCGTTCGTGTACTCGCCGGGTGCGGAGTTTTTCCAGGAGCAGCCACCGGTGCAGGGGACCTTCGTGGTTTTTCCCACGCTGCGTCCCTTCGCCGTGCCACCGCCGCTTCCGGCCTTGGGGCTCACGGACCTCGAAACCAGCCGGATTCTCGGAGAGGACGCCAACGGGCGGATCTACGAGGAAGAGGACCCGTTCGAGCGTGACAACGCGGGCCGGTTTCGGCTCACGCTAGGGTACCGTCTGCGCAGCCAAGGCGTCATCTCGTCCTTCTCGCTCGGGGCGTTCGGGATCCGAGACGGGAGCGAACGCATCTTCCTCGGAGACCGTTTGTTGACGCAGGGGGTCGACTACGAGATCGACTACGACGTCGGCCAGGTCCGGCTGCTCGAGCCGGACCAGCTTTTTGCCGCGAACCCCGACGCCCCGGTTCGTGTGACATGGGAGCAGCGTGCGTTGTTCCAGGTCTCGCCGACCCAGGTGTTCGGCATCAGCACACATGCCGACCTCGGTGTGGGAGGAGGCGTCGACGTGCTAGGGCTCTACCGCTCGGAGCGCTCCGTTGTCAACCGGCCGATTCTCGGGACCGAGCCCGGGGCGACGTTGCTCGGTGGGGTGAGCGGGTCCTACCAGACTCGGGTGGCGTGGCTCGACCGCGTGCTCGACGGGCTTCCCGGGCTGCGCCTCGACGGCGAGACCTCGGTTTCCGTGAACGGCGAGTTCGCCGTGTCGTTACCGAACCCCAATACCAAGGGTCAGGCGTTTCTCGACGACTTCGACGCCCGGGCTCAGCTCCCGGTGTCGTTGCTCTCCTACAACTGGCAGTTGGGGAGCGCGCCGACCCAGAGGGACGGAGCGGAGTCGACTCTGCCGGCCTCGCTCGACGCCTCGACTGCCGTCCCCCTGGTCTGGCAGCACTCCTGGGTGGTCGAGTCGGTGGTCGGTGACAGCGTCGGGGTTCACGAGGGCTTCTTCCCCAGACTCGACATCGACCGAGAGATCCGGGTCGCAGGTGCGGAGGTCCGAGAGCCCGGAATGCTCCTGTCGTTCGGGCAGGGGCCGGTGCGGGAGCCGTCCTGGCGTTCCATCACGACCTCGCTGTCCACGAACGGACTCGACCTGACCAAGACGGAATTCATCGAGTTCTATGCGTCAGGTGCGCGGGAACTCACGCTGGTGATCGACCTCGGCACAGTCAGCGAGGACGCGTTCTTCATAGACTCGCTCGGGAATACGTCCGGCCTGCGCGCCTCGACCGGAGAGCGATGGGGACTTGGTCTGCTCGATCAAGAGGCCGATCCCCGGCTTGGAGAGATCTGGAACGACGAGGCCGACTCTCGCGGCGTCTGGGACGAGACCTGCGAGGGTCAGCGCGGTCGGATCTACCGGATCGCCGACGTGCGCGCGCCATGCACTCGAGGGAACGGGCGCCAGGATACCGAAGATCTCGATCAGGACGGCAACCTGGACGTACGCGAGCGACACCTCCGCTACGTGGTGCGCCTCGATGGCACGTCCCCTTTCTTGGCTCGCACCAAGGAGGAGACCGGCACCGAATTCCAGCTGTACCGGATCCCGATCCGGGGCACGGATGCGATCGAGGTCGGTGGTGCGTTCAGCGATGCGGATCTGCGAGCGGTGCGGCACATGCGCCTTACCGTTTCCGGGGCAGAGAACCGCCGCCTGCAGATTGCCCGCATGAGACTCGTCGGCTCCCGCTGGATCAAGCGAGCCGGAGAGGGCGTCTTGAGCGGCATCATCGGAGACACGCTCGTGGGCTTCGGCCGATTGGAGGTCGCCTCGGTCTCACGGGTCACCGAAGGGGACGAATACGCCTCACCGCCGGGCGTGCTGGAAGAGCTCATCAACCCCACTTCGGCGTTTTCAGGGGAGGGCATCGAGTTCAACGAGAAGTCGCTCGGCATCCGCTTCGAAGACATCCCCGCGCACAGTCGCGCCGAGGTCTATCACCGGTTTGCGCAGAGGCCGCGCAACTTCCTGGCTTACCGGCGCGCGCAGCTGTGGGTCGTCCCTCGCGAGGGCGACTTCGGACCCGACCGACCGCACTACTTCTTCTTCAAGGTGGGGAGCGACGCGGAGAACTTCTACCTGTTCCGGACTCCGCTGCAGGCTCCGGCGAGCTCCGCCGGCGTCACCCCGGGAAATTGGTTGCCGGAGATCGTGATCGACTTCGTCGAGTGGTTCGATCTGCGCCGCCGCGCCGAAGAGGCTCTCCTGCTTACGCCGCGTGGTCCCGGTGATCCACCGGTGACGGTCTGGGGCTCCGACTCGACGTATGCGGTGGTGCTCAAGGACCGCGGACGTGCGCCGAACCTGGCCGCCGTGCGGGAGCTGTCGATGGGGGTTTGGAACGAAGGCATGTTGCCCATCTCCGGTGAGATCTGGATCGACGAGCTTCGATTGGGCCGGCCCGTGCGGGACGCCGGCGTAGCGACGTCGGTAGACTTCGAGTTGGATGGCGCGGGCGTGCTCACGACCCGCGCGAACCTCACCAGTCGGGGTGCGTTCTTCCGGCAGCTCCGTGACGACCCGACGTACCAGAACGACCGCACCATCAACGTAAGGTCGACGCTCGCACTGGACCGGTGGATGCCGGCGGAGTGGGGTATCGATCTGCCGGTCACGCTCGAGCACGACCGTGCGACGCAGGCACCCCTCTTCCTCGCGAACTCTGACGTGCGGGCTGATCGCTTGGAGGGTCTCCGCGCCACGGACACGCGCCAGACCAGAGTCGGTCTCTCGTTCCGGAAGCGGACGCGGTCCGCGAATCCATGGGTCGGCCTCGTCGTGGACGGGCTCAATGCCCGGCTCGCGTATTCGACAGTGGCCGGCTCCTCCGTCACGACCGAGCACGACGCCAGAGCCGTCGATGCGGGATTGGCCTGGGCTCGGGACCCTGGTGTGCGCGACTTTGCCGTCGTACCAGGATTCGCCACCGACGCGGTGCGCGCGCTGCTCCCCGGCTTTCTGGAGGAGAAGGTGCTGGGCTCGCGCTTTCGGTGGAGCCCTGAACGTGTTTCGATCGGGACGAGCTATTCGAGGATCGACAACCGAATCCTGCGCTTCGACCGCATCACCGAGCACGCGGACGACTCGCTGTCGCTCGTGACGCGAGCCCCGCGCGAGGCTTTTCAGACGGCCACCGATGTTCGCTTCAGACCGTTGCCGCCTCTCTCGGCGAGCATCACGATGGCGAGCGTGCGAGATGTGCTCCCGCCGGAAGAAGCCGTGAGCGACGAGCGCGTGCGCGAACTCATACGGGCAGAGCGGACTCGCGCTGCGGGCCTCGACCTCGGGTGGGAGACCAGTCGCTCTCTACAGACCCGAGTGTCCTTCGGGCCGAGTGTGCTCTCATGGCTGAGGAGCGATTTCGATTGGAATACGGTGTACCGGACCGACCGCAACGCGAATCTTCTGGATCGTCAGATTCTCGACGGTGACACCACTCTCGCTCTCGCTCGTAACGCGAGCGGCCGGCGGGACTGGCGAGCGAACTTCTCCCTCGACCCCACTCGGATGGTCGAGTCGTGGCTCGGTCCTGGCCAGGAGGACGATCCCGCGAGTATCGCTGAGTTCCGGTCTGCGATCCGCGCTCTGCGTCCTCTCACAGTGACGTACCAGGACGGAATCGTCTCGCGATTCAATCGCGACCCGGTCGACCCGGGGCTCGGCTATCAGTTCGGCTTTGGAGGCCCCGAGGGCTTTCGAATCATCGAGGGCGATACTGCTGCGACGTTCACGGACCGGTCTGCCTGGACGCTCGGCTGGGGCGTGGTGCTCCCGGGCGGCTTCGGTATCGACGCTGGCTTCCAACAGACCGAGGCCACGACGCTGGACACGCGCAGCGATCGCCGCACGGTGCTCAAGCGGTGGCCGGACGTGCGCGCTCGGCTACCTGCGTTGACCCTGCCGGCCGCGACGAAAATTCGGTCCGTTAGCCTCTCTTCGGGGATTACGCGCATCGAGCGAGAGACCGAATTCGGCGGCGGCGGCGTGCAGCGCCGCTTCGACGAGGACGTGCAGATCCCGATCAACCTCTCGGTCGCCTGGCGGGGGACCCTCGTGACGAGCTACCGGGGGGCGTTTCGAGAGGGGCGCGGCGTGGATCCGACCGGAAACACGGAGCGGGACCGACGTGAGCACCACATCACGGTGTCCTCGCTGTTCGTCCCGCCTGGCGGGCTCGCTCACCGCCTCGATCGTGCGGTCAGACTCTCGCTGATCGCCGGATACACATCGGAGCGTGAGTGCCGCACGACCACCGCTCGCCAGGAATGCGTCGCTTTCCTGGACCAAATCCTCAGGAGCGTGAACCTGTCGCTGGACACCAGCGTCAACGGTTTCGAGATAGGAGTTCAGATGAGCTACGATGACCGTCAGTCTTTCGTCGGGCAGCGTACCGGATCGACGCAGTTCCAGCTCATGCTGTGGGGGCAGCTCCAGTTCTCGGCGGGCACGATCCCGCGGCGCCCGCGTGGTCCGTAGCGTCCGTGGTAGAAGTACAGCGGGGGCCGCCACCCGTGCTACGCACGGGTCCCCGGGTGCCACGGCTCCAGAGGGGAACCCGCGCGTAGCGTGGGTCGCGGTGCGACGACGCCATAGCCGTCGCTACGGCTAGGAGCTCCAACGACGGAGATGGGGCCGTGCCACCGTAACCCACGTCCTGGAAGATCATATGTCACTCGCGGTGTTGGGCGCAGGGGGGTCGCGGCCCAATAGGTCGTCTCTCCTCCTCGGACCACCGCCTTCGGCGGCGGTGCCCGCTACGGCTACGACTCGTCGTCCTTCCTACTCTTGAACTCGCGAGACCCCCGGGTACCCGCTTGCGGGTGGCGGCCCACTGTACTTCTACCACGGGCTGCTCCCGTCCGACCCCTCGGGACATGCGGATGTCCCCGCGGCGACGTCAATTTTCTAGATGCACGACTCCGATTTCTAAATGCACGATTCCGAGACCCGAGCACTGCGCCGGACCGCGCTGTTGTTGCTCGCCGTGAGCGCCGTGCGCTGGGCTTGGCCGGTCGGGGGCGTGGCACCGGACGTCGCCGAGGTGACAGATTCCTTGCTCGCGGTGAGCCAGGAGGGGCTCGCGGATGCTGAGCGCAGGTCCCGGCCACTCGAGCCAGGCGAGCGCATCGACCCCAACCTTGCGACTGTCCAGGAGCTGGATCGGCTCCCGGGGGTCGGTGCGGTGGTGGCGCTGGCGATCGTGGCGGAGCGAGAGCGGACGGGTCCGTTCCGCGACGCCGCCGACCTATCGCGTGTGCGCGGCATAGGTCCGGCCACCGTCGCGAAGTTCGAATCCCACATCGCGGTGTCGAGGCCCCTCCCGGCGCCGCGGGGCCGCCCGCGGCCGCCCCGGACGTCCTCTGCGCCCGCCGTCGACATCAATCGCGCGACGGTGGACGACCTGATCGCGTTGCCTGGGATCGGGCCAGCGCTCGCCGCACGCATCGTCGACATGAGAAGAGAACAGATGTTTGCGAGCGTTGAGGATCTGGTGCGTGTGCACGGAATCGGGCCTGCCACGCTCGAGCGACTGCGTCCTCTCGTGACTGCGGGTGGGAGCCGACGATGACGCCGAGGTCGGTTGGGCCGCAAGGCCGATTGGGCGTTCCGCCATCTCTCTTGTAGAGTGACGGTACGCTTTTGTATTGTTCGTTGGCGGCGCAGCGTCTGCGGCGCCCCCCGCGATGTCCCACAGTTAGGATTGCTCGCCGATGGGAGCCAAGGCTGTACAGGAGATTCGTCTCGGAGACCTGTTCGTTCGTGAAGGCCTGATCACCGAGGAGCAATTGAAGGAAGGCCTCGCCGTCTCCAGGACAGAAGGCCACCGGATCGGGTACGCGTTGGTCCACCTGGGGTTCGTCCAGGAGCAAGAGCTCACGCGGATGCTCGCGAGGCAGTACCGCGTCCCTGCGGTCGACCTCGACAAGGTCACGGTGGACGAGAAGATCCTGAAGCTTATCCCCGCTCATGTCGCTCTCAAGCATCTGGTCCTCCCGCTGCGTCGAGTCGGGCGGATGCTTACGGTAGCGATGACCGATCCCACGGACTTCTCGGCAATCGACGACCTCAAGTTCATCACCAAGCTCGAAATCGAGCCGGTCATCGTCGGTGAGTATACGCTCCGCAAGCACCTCGAGGAGTACTTCAGCCAGACGGACGACGAGCAGATGGCGAATCTGCTCGAGCAGTGGGGTGAGGACGAGGTCGAGATCATCGAGGAGGAAGAGGCCTACTCCCAGATGGCGGCCGAGATCGACTCGGCCCCTGTCGTCAAGTTCATCAACGGCCTTCTCACGGACGCGGTACTAAAGGGCGTCTCCGATATCCACATCGAGCCGTTCGAGAAGGAGATCCGGATCCGGTATCGGATTGACGGTTCTCTTCTGGAAGTCATGAAGCCGCCGTTCAGAATGAGAGCTGCGCTCACCTCTCGCGTGAAGATCCTCGCCGATCTCAATATCGCTGAGCGTCGTATTCCCCAGGACGGCCGCATCAAGCTCAAGATGAAGAGCAAGGTCGTCGACTTCCGTGTCTCGGTCCTGCCGGTGATCTTCGGAGAGAAGATCGTTCTCCGTATCCTCGACAAAGGAAACCTGACCTTCGACTTGACCACCTTCGGCTTCGAACCGAAGGCCGAAAAGGACTTCATGTGGGCGATCTCTCGCCCGTACGGCATGGTTCTGGTGACGGGGCCAACGGGTTCGGGCAAGACCACGACCCTCTATTCGGCGCTGTCACAGATCAACACCATCGAAACGAACATCATGACGGTCGAGGACCCGGTCGAGTTCAATCTGTACGGAATCAACCAGGTTCTGGTCCGTAACCAGGTCGGCATGACGTTCGCCGCGGCGCTCAAGGCGTTCCTTCGACAGGACCCGAACATCATCATGCTCGGTGAGATTCGTGACTTGGAGACGGGTAGTATTGCGATCAAAGCTGCGCTCACCGGTCACTTGGTGCTCTCCACGCTGCACACGAACGATTGTCCGTCCACGATCACTCGACTGATCGACATGAAGCTCGAGCCGTTCAACGTGGCCTCTGCGCTCAACCTACTCACGGCGCAGCGACTCACCCGCCGCATTTGCACCAGCTGCAAGATCGAAGCGACGTACGACGAAGACTTCCTCAACTCAGCCAAGCTCCCGCTCGACTGGGCGGACCAGAACACGTTCTACAGGGGCGAGGGATGCAACGAGTGCGGTGGATCGGGCTATAAAGGCCGCTGCGGCTTTTACGAGGTCATGATCATGTCGACGGAGCTGCGCAAAATGATCATGCGGGAGGTGTCGACAGACGAGCTGCGAGACTTGGCGTGCTCGGAAGGGATGTTGACCCTCCGGGAAGACGGAATGAAAAAGGTCGAGAGAGGCATTACCACGATTGAAGAGTTGGTGAAAGAGACCACGGCCACCACCGAGGAGTAGCCGCGCGCCCCCGACATAAGGATGCCCTAATGGACCAGCCGGCTGCTCCGGCAGGACACCAAAAACGCGAGCAACAGCAGGAGCTGAGTCTCCGCTCGTTGCTCCAGGAAATGCTCCAGCGCGGCGCGTCGGACCTCCACATCACCGTGGGGAACCCGGCCATGATCCGCATCGACGGAGACCTGACCAAGTCGAAGACAGGCCAGGTGCTCACTCCGAAGGACACACTCGCGCTCTCGTACTCCATTCTCACCGAAAACCAGAAAAAGCGCTTCGAAGTCGAAGACGAGCTCGATTTCTCTTTCGGGGTGCAGAATCTCTCGCGCTTCCGCGGCAATGTGTACAAGCAGCGCGGCTGCGTCGGGATGGCGATCCGGCAGATTCCCTACGAGATCATCGCGCTCGACAAGCTCGGGATGCCCCCGATCGTCAACAAGCTCGCCGAACGCCCGAGAGGCCTCGTCTTGGTAACGGGGCCGACCGGCTCGGGCAAGTCGACGACGCTCGCCGCGATGGTCGACAAGATCAACCGGGAGCGGAAGAGTCACATCATCACCATCGAGGATCCGATCGAGTTCATTCACCGCCACAAGAGCTGTATCATCAACCAGCGGGAGGTGGGGTCGGATACGCAGAGCTTCACCACCGCTCTCAAGTATGCGCTTCGGCAGGACCCCGACATCGTGCTCATAGGCGAGATGCGGGATCTGGAGACCATCAGCGCCGCGGTGAGCATCGCAGAGACAGGCCACCTGGTGCTCGCGACCCTGCACACCAACTCGGCGGCTGAGTCGATCAACCGTATCGTGGATGCGTTCCCGGCACATCAACAGAGTCAGATCCGCACCCAGCTGGCGTTCGTTCTCGAGGGCGTCATCACACAGATGCTACTCCCGAAGGCGAAGGGGAGGGGACGTGTCTGCGCGTGCGAGATCATGGTGTGCACACCTGCGATTCGAGCCATCATCCGCGATGACAAGATCCATCAGGTGTACTCGCTCATGCAGGCCGGGAAGAAGCACGGGATGCAGACGATGAACGACGCGCTCCATATGCTGTACATGAAGGGTGACGTCACGCTCGAGGAGGCGCTCAAGCGTTCCGGTGATCAGAACGAGTTGCTGCGCGCAGTAGGCGAGCCGGTGCCTGGTGAGTAACTTCTTCTAGCGTACCCAAGTAAGGTAAAGAGACATGCCAACGTTTGCGTACAGCGCGAGACCAGCGTCGGGCGGCGACATCCAGTCTGGGGAAGTCGACCTCCCCACCAAGGACGATGTCCTCGCCCACATTCACAAGCAGAAGCTGATCCCGGTTTCCGTCCGGGAGAAGTCGAAAGAGATCAGCTTTCACTTCGGGACCGGGATCACGACGCGCGACATCGTGATTTTCACTCGTCAGTTCGCGACGATGATCAACGCGGGTCTGCCGCTGGTGCAGAGTCTCGACATCCTTGCGGAGCAGACCGAGAACATGGCGCTTCGAAAGGTCATCAGTGAGACGCTGTACGACATCGAGTCCGGTCATACGCTGGCCGACGCGATGGGCAGGCACCCGAAGGTCTTCACCGAGCTCTTCGTGAACATGGTCGCCGCTGGTGAGGCCGGTGGTATCCTCGACACGATTCTGCTGCGCCTCGCGACGTTCCTGGAGAAGAACGACGCGCTCATCCGGAAGATCAAGGCCGCGATGATCTACCCGGGTGTGATTTTCTCGGTGGCCGCTGGCGCCATCGTGATCCTGCTGCTCTTCGTGATCCCGACCTTCCAGACGATGTTCGATGCGGCCGGAATCCCGCTACCTCTCCCGACCCTCATCGTCATCGGGATGTCCGCCTTCCTGCAGGGGTACTGGTGGGCCTGCGCCGGGGGGATCATCCTTTTCGTGGTGGGTATTCGACGGTATTACGCCACCGACAAGGGCAACCTGATGATCGACAGGATTCTGCTGACGCTTCCGGTTCTCGGCGACCTTCAACGCAAGTCGGCAGTGGCGCGCTTTACGCGCACGCTCGGCACGTTGGTCTCCTCGGGTGTCTCAATTCTCGAGGGCCTGGAGATCACGGCGAAGACGGCGGGCAACCGGGTCATCCACGACGCGGTGATGGGGTCGCGAGCCTCGATCGCGGGTGGTGAGACGATCGCCGGACCGCTGAAGGAATCGGGGGTGTTCCCACCCATGGTGGTGCAGATGATCAACGTCGGTGAGCAGACCGGTGGGCTGGACGAGATGCTCACCAAGATCGCCGACTTCTACGACGACGAGGTAGATACCGCGGTCGAGGCGCTGCTCGCGGCGATGGAGCCGATCATGATCGTCGTGCTGGGTGTGGTGGTGGGTGGAATGATCGTGGCTATGTACTTGCCGATCTTTGACATGATTAACGCGGTGAAGTAAGGCTCTCTTCGCCTTTCGAGGTTGGGGCCCCGTACGGGGCGCGCGCTCCCAGGGGCCGCTCGCCTGTTCGGGGTTCCTTGCTTGGGGGGCTCGCTTAGCGACGCGACGCGGGGTTTTTGCGGTAAGGTGACTTATTCAGGTGCGTCGCGTCGATACCCCAGGGAGCGCGCGCCCCGTACGGGGCCCTCGAGCCTGTTGCCTCCTTCCACCTGGGGCCGCTCGCCTTCGGGGTGCCTTGGCTTTGGGAGGCTTCGCTTACCATGCGACGCGAGGTCTGTTGCGCGGTAGCGCACCTGCTTTGGGAGCGACTTTCTGGCGTTGGTGAGCGTCGGTCAGCGTTGGAAATACAGGGATTCTGCGTCATTTGCGTCGGCAAGCGTCGGTGGGCGTCGACACAGTTTTTGGCACAGTTTGGGACGGGTTCGTCGCTACGCAGGCCGCCGCTTTTTGGGAAATGTTCACTCGGCGCCTACAACTGGACCAAGAGGGCGGTTGGAGTTCCTTCTTCTATCCCTATCCCTAAGCGTCGGATACCGGTCATCGAGCTGGCTTCACACAACGTTGACATAAACTTCCTCTCCTCTTCGAGCGCTGGGGTGGGGACTTTCCTACGTTGTGTGGGATCTCATAATCGAAAACCTGAAACGGACCGTGGCTCTCTCTTGATCGGGCGGCACTTCACATGACGTCGGGTAGGCACGTCCGAAACCGTATCCTGCTGTCCTTTCTGTTCGGGATCGCTCTCCCGAGCTGCCTCCTGGGCTATCTGGCATTCAGGGGAATCCAAAACGACCGGGCGCTGGTGGAGCGTGAGCAGCGAACGCGGCTCCAGGAGATGGCGAACCAGGTTCGACGGGGGGTTGAGGGGCGATTGGATGGCCTCGAAGACGCGCTTGCATCGGTAGTCGCGGCGGCGGATTCGCGGGGTTCCGATGTCATAGCGGATATCGATAGCCTGGTCCGGGAAGAGCCGCTGATTTGGGCGGTGTTTACGGTCGAGCCCCGAGGTCCTCTGCGCGTCGTGGCGGCGAAAGGCCTCTGGTTCGAGATGGAGCCAGAGCGGCGCGCGCCGGTGTCCGCAAGGGGTGGATGGACGAGCAGCTTCAACGCGGCCAGGGAGCGCGAACTCCGGTCCGGCGACCTTCGTCGATCACTCACACTCTATCGACAACTGATCGAGCGCGCGGCCAACGACCAGGAACGCGGTGATGCTATGAATGCGGTGGCTCGGGTCCGACGGAAACTCGGCAACCTGGCCGAGGCCGGCGAGACGTACCGGAAGATCCGCGACGAACTCGGCCCCGTGCTGATGCCGAGCGGTATGCCGTTCGGCGCATCCGCCGGATTGGAGTACGGCTCGATCCTGTTCGAATCCGGGGACAGCGTCTCTGGGGTGAATGCCTACGTCGACTTGTACGCGTCTCTCGTGGGCGGACGGTGGCCCCTGACTCCGGCACATTTCGAATTGCTTGCCACCCGTACGCGTCAGGTGCTCGAAGAAGTCGTGAAGGACGATGTATATGCCTCATACGGTGATACCGTGGCGGGGCTCATCGCCGCGGAGACGGTGAATCGCGAACGTGCGGCGTCGCTCCTTGAGTTCCAAGTGATGGCCAGCGGGCAGCTCAGTGTGGGAAGCGGCGATGTGCGGCGCTCGGTGGTTGGCCCTGGGGGCCGCGCCTTTCATACGGTGGTGCTCACGCCGGGCGCGGTTCGGACGGCGCCGGTCGACTGGGGATTTCTTCTCGACGCCGAAGCCTTTGCACAATACATCGCCCAGGTAGCACAAACCGAACAAGCAAGTCGCGTGGTATGGGTTTTACGATCGCAGGGCGGTGACACACTCGCTGCGTCTGATGTGGCGCCGCCGGCAAGATCGCTCACGGTAACGGCGAGCCTTGGCGACTTCCCGCCTTGGACTCTGCAACTATCGCCCCAATCGATGGGACTCGCCGAGAATTTTCTGACCTCACGGCGCGCGGTGTATTTCTACGCCTTTCTGCTGCTCGCCGGCATCTTGCTGGGCGGTCTGGTACTCACGATCCGAAGTGTCAGCCGAGAGCTGGAGTTGGCTCGCATGCAATCGGATTTCGTCTCTACGGTGTCCCACGAGTTCAAGAGCCCGCTCACGTCGATACGCCAGTTGGCCGAGATGCTCCAGGCGGACATGGTTCCATCGGAGGACAGACGGCGTCGCTACTACGACGTCCTTGTTGAGCAGAGCGAACGCCTGTCGATGCTCATCGACAACGTGCTCGACTTTGCCCGGATGGAGGAAGGCCGACGAGAAATGTCCAGGGCGGCTGTGGACGTGAAATCGTTGGTCGAGGATATCGTCACGGAGGCGCAGCATCGCGTGCTTCACCAGGGATTTACCGTTCGCACCGAATTGGAAGATTCGCTTCCCAGTGCATTCCTCGACGCCGATGCCATTCGCCAGGCACTCAACAACCTCATCGACAATGGTGTGAAGTATTCCGGCTCGTCGCGAGAGGTGGTCGTGAGGAGCTTCCGCGAGAATGCCCACATCGTCATCGCCGTCCGGGATTTCGGAATCGGATTGGCAGCTGAAGAGGCCGACAAGGTTTTTGACCGTTTCTATCGCGGCGGAGGCGAACTCACCCGAAGTGTCAAGGGCACGGGCCTCGGTCTTACCCTCGTCAAGCAAATCGTCGCAGCGCACGGAGGTGATGTCGAGGTGCACAGTGAACCCGGTCGAGGCAGCACGTTTTCCATGCGCCTCCCGCTAGTCGCCGATCCGTCGGTAACTCACAAACGGGGGCGAACGTGATGCCGAAGATCCTGATCATTGAGGACGAAGAGAGCATTCTCATGGCTCTCGAAGATCACCTCACACTCGAGGGCTATGAGCTGGAGACGGCGCGGGACGGTATATCGGGTTTGCGCAAAGCCAGTGAGTCAAAGCTGGACCTCGTCATCCTGGACATCATGCTACCTGGCATGGACGGTTTCGAGGTGTGCAAGCGACTACGTGGAGAGGGCGTGCAGACGCCGATTCTCATGCTCACGGCCAAGGGACAGGAAATCGATAAGGTGCTTGGTCTCGAGCTTGGTGCGGACGACTATGTCACCAAGCCGTTCAGCCCGCGGGAACTTGGGGCTCGCATCAAGGCCATACTGCGACGTGGGAGGTCCGCACCTGCAACAGCGGATACCTGCAGCTTTGGGAACGTCGAGGTCGATTTCCGGAAGTACGAGGCGACACGGAAAGGCGAGCCACTGGAAATGACCAAGTTGGAGTTCGATCTCCTCAAGTATTTGATCGAGCATCGGCACGAGGCGGTGAGCCGTTCCGACATATTGGATCACCTGTGGGATGATCCCGGTTCCGTCTTTCCCAGAACCGTCGACACGCACATCGCGAACTTGAGAAGGAAGCTCGAAGACGATCCCGCGGCACCCCGACATCTCATTCAGGTCCGAGGCGTGGGATACCGGTTCGCGGAATGAACTTCGCATAGTCTTCACCAAGCGCCCATCCGGGCTTCGGGCAAGCGTCGAAGGACCGGGATATCGTTGCATCGAAATACGATGGCATGTCCCGGTCGGAGGTTACCGATGAAACGTTCCATACTCTGCAGCTTCGCATTGATCCTTCTGCTTGCGGCACCGGCAGTCGCATCACAACAGACGAGCCCTACTGTTCGCCTCGAGGCGGCGCGCTACGAGGTCGACGTCCGCGGAGACGTGCATGCGGCCATCGGTCTCTACCGTAGTCTCATCGAGGATTTTCCCGACCATCGCGACATCGCGGCGCTGGCGCTCGTCGAACTCGGCCAGGCGTATGAAACGCTGGGTCAGGCGCAAGCGCAGGACGCCTACAATCGGGTGCTGCGCGACTATGCGGACCAGCGCGAGGCAGCCCAACGTGCGCGCGCCCGCCTCGCCGTGCTGGTGGGGGACGACGCGCAACGAAACACCGATGAGCATGGCTTGAGGACCCGGCGATTGTGGTCTGCCGACGTGGGCCTCAATCCCGGCGGCCTGTCGCCGGATGGCCGCGAGGTCCTCTTTGTGGACTGGGGACTCGCAGATGCTCCCCCCCTTCGAGGCCATGCGGATGTCGCCGTTTACAACATCCGAAGCGGACGCTCGCGCCTCGTCACTGACCGTTACTCACAGGGCCCGATCGACGGGTACATCACGCGCGCGATTTGGTCCGAGGACGGTGCGTGGTTGGCGTACGCCGAGTGGGTAAAGGAGTGGACGCATCAGCGGCTCAGCGTCGTGCGATCCGACGGATCGCAGGATCGGGTGATCCTCGACAACCTCCAGTTTGCGGAGGTGGTGCCGGGGGCCTTCTCCTCTCGCACTTCGACCGTGGCCGTCATCTTGAAGGGTTGGGACGACGTTTTCAGTGTCGGTCTCGTGTCCACCGATGGGTCGCTCACCATCCTCAAGACGCTTGGGACCCACCGCCCGGCATCTCTCGCTCTCTCTCCCGACGGGCGTTACGTGGCCTTCGCGTATCCTCCAACCGAAGGGGAAGAAACGCACGACGTGTTCGTGCTGGCCACGGACGGATCGGAGGAGATACCGATCTCGCAGCATCCGACCGATGACGAAATGCCCATGTGGACACCGGATGGCGGTCGCATCGTTTTTACGAGCGACCGGTCGGGGCAACGGGGTCTGTGGGCCGTCCGCTGGGAGGACGGGCGGGTCAACGGCGAGCCCGAGTTGGTGCAGCCGAACCTCGGGCCGATGGTTCCGATGGGTCTCACCAGTTCGGGAGCACCGTACTTCCGGGTCCGCGGAAGCGAAAGCGAGGTGTATGTGGCGGAGTTGGACCTCTCAGGCTCCGGATCGCTTGCTAACACGTCGCGACTTACCGAGCTGCACCTCGGCACCAACATGCGGCCGGCGTGGTCGCCCGACGGCGAGCGAATCGCGTATCTCTCCCGTCGCGGCGTTGCCAAGGAGTCATTACACCTGGTCGTGAAAACCCTCTCGACGGGTGAGGAGCACGCTCACCCCCTTCCGTTCCGGTTGCTTGAGAGGGACAGCCGACCCGATTGGTCTCAAGATGGACGGTTCGTATGGGTGGAGGGGGGAGACTTCGAGAGTGATGCGCCGGGTCGTGTGTCGTACCGCATCGATGTGCTGACCGGCGAAGTCGCACGGGAGGACTATCGCCGGGATTTCGCGGGCCTGGCCGTGGGCGATGTGACCGAGTTCCACTTCACCGATGGACGCCAGGCACAGGCACTGCGCTCTTTGGGCATTCGCATCATCGGGCAGACCGACCTTGACCTTTTCTCGAGTGGTGACGAACCGCAACGCCCCGGTGAGGATCTTCTCTTCGTGCGGAACGGAATAAAATGGATCCGTTCGCTCACTGATCAGGAGTCGTTGTTCACGGCACCGAGTGAACCCATACCCCAACTCGCCTATTTGGGGGAGTGGCCCAATATGGGGCAGTGGCAGTTGTCGCCCGATGGCATGACGCTCGCGGCGGCGATGACCAGCGACACGGCGATGATCTCGGTTCTCGTCGTGCTTCCGCTGACCGGGGGCGCACCGCGTGAGCTCGACAGGGTCGAGCATGAGGCCGACAAACACTCAGGGCGCATAGACGCATTGAAGTGGACGCCTGATGGAAAGCAGTTGATTTATGTGGTCGAGCCGACCGGCGGGGATGCGGACGATGTTGAGATCCGGATCGTCGACGTAAGCGGGGGAGCGCCAAGAAGTCTGGACCTCCCGATCACGCCATATCAACTGGCCAACTTGAGGTTCCATCCCGACGGCGTGCGGGTCGCGTACACGGTCATGAAGAGGTTTAACGAGCTCTGGTTGGCCGAAGGCCTTCCCTGGCAAGACGACACCGGACGGTAGGGAAGATCGTGCACCAGTCTTGGCGATTCGTATTCGTGGCAGCCGCGGTTTCGGCGCTCACCGCCGGAGCCGCGCTGCCGGTGACGGCGAAAGCCCAGGCTCGCCGGGCTGCAGCAGCCCCCGGTGGATTGGATCTCTACGTGCCGATACCTCCCGGTGGCAGGGTGGGGCCAGATGTCGTGGCACTTGGGAGGAGACTGTTTTTCGATGCGGACCTTTCCCGCGACTCTACTCTGGCTTGCGCCTCGTGCCATCAGCCGGGACGGGGATTCGCCGACAGCCGGAAAGTCAGTGTGGGGGTGTTTGGTCGGACAGGAACTAGGAATGTCCCCGCCATTTTGAACTTGGCATGGGGAAAGGCGTTCTTCTGGGACGGCCGGACCGCGACGCTCGAGCAGCAAGTACTCCAGCCGCTCGTGGCCCTTAATGAGATGGACGTGACGGTGGATGACGTCGTTCAGCGGCTTCGTCAGAATGTGGATTACCGCCGACTCTTCGATAGAACACTTGGGGAAGATGTTACGCGTGACGGTCTGGCCCGAGCCCTTGCGGCGTACGTCCGGTCCATTCGTGCCGGGGGGTCTCGCTTCGATCGGTTCGCGGATGGCGATCGGGACGCTTTGAATGCACTCGAACGGAGAGGTATGAGCCTGTTCCAAGGGCGCGCACGGTGCGCCCGATGCCACCTCGGCGCGCTGCTCACCGACCTGGCTTTTCACAACACCGGCGTCGCTTGGCGAAATGGGGAGCCGGCGGACTCCGGTCGGGCATTGGTAACCGGGCAGGCCGTGGATGTAGGTGCATTTAAGACGCCCACGCTGCGGCACGTCACGCGCACCGCTCCGTACATGCACGACGGGAGTCTTGCTACGCTCGAAGAGGTGGTCGATTTCTACGACGATGGGGGGCACGCCAATCCGTATCTCGACCAACGTCTACGGCCGCTCGGGCTGACCGACCGCGACAAAGCGGCGCTGCTGGCATTTCTCCGATCGCTCGAAGGACACATTCAAGAAGGCGGCCCGCTGGGTGGATGAAAGAAGTCGGAATGCGCCGATCAACAGCTTCCTACGACACTCGGTCGCCGGCCGACCACCGCAGGCTCGCCCAGGCGTTGGTGCATGGCTCCGAACTGAGGACAGATTCCCCCTTCCCCGAGCGGGAGATCAAGCCACTCGGTAACTGTCCGGCATCCCGAGGTGGGTCATCGTGTTGAGGATCCTGCAACCGAGCTGCACCTCAACTCGTTGTCCAGCCAAGGTTCGACTTCGCATACTTCGACCGATGATCGTTTTGTACCGGTAGACGGTATTCTCCACCAGGCTGCGCCTGCTGTAGCCTGAGTGCGTATGCCACTCGCGTCGACCGAGAGCTCGGATCGAGCGGATGTTGCGGTTCCTCTCCCTCAGGGCGGCCGAGGGCCCATTGAGCATTTCGGCCAAGTGGAAGGGCCAGTTCGGAGCAAGCGGAAGGCTCGGTTCGGAGCAAGTGGCACGGGATCGGAGCGAAGCGACGCTGGGGTGGATTATTGGGTAGCCGAGTCGGACTCGGACGGGGCGTTGGGCTTGTTTCGTCTCATAGAAGGTCCTTGCAGGGTGATACGATGAGCGTGGTGGACGAGGCGGTCTAGGATGGCGTCGCCGAAGGTGGGATCGGCCAATGGCGTCATGCCAGTGCTCGATCGGGAGCTGGCTGGTGACGAGGGTCGCGCGGCGGCCATGGCGGTCTTCGAGGACATCGAGGAGGTCACGGCGCTGCGCATCGGTTAGGGGCGCCATTCCGAAGTCATTGAGCGCGACGAGCTGGGTACGGAGTAGGCGGTTCAGGAACTTTGGGTACGATCCGTCTGCCTTGGCGAGGGCGAGTTCGTCGAGGAACCGGGAGAATCGGAAGTAGCGAGTGGAGAGGCCGTGGCGGCACGCGGCCTGAGCGAGGGCGCACGCGAGATACGTTTTGCCCGTACCCGTCGCTCCAGTGATCAAGACGACCTGGTGGTTGCGGACCCAGTCACAGCCGACGAGACGAAGCACGACGGAGTTGTCGATGCCTCGCGGGGATCGGAAGTCGATGTCCTCGAGGGAGGCATCGAGGCGGAGCTTGGCGAGTTGCAGGAGCCGACGGAGTCGGCGGTTCTCGCGCTCGGAGGAGCGGAGCGAAGAACAAGAGGTGCTGGCTGCGCTCGCGAAGGAGTTCCGTGCGAATCAGGTCGAGGGGGCAGCGGTCATCGCGAGACACGAGCGAAGCCAGCGGTTCTTCAACCGACTGCTTTCAGCCGATTCGGACGAGCTTGCTACGTCCCCACCGGATTCTCTCAGAGCGATTAGGATGCTGCCCAGCGAGCCTTGCTCAGGAGTCCCTGCACACGAAGTTGGCGGCATCGTCGCTGTCACCGCGGCCGGTGTAGCGAGCCACGAGCGGATACAGGCAGATCGGCCGGGTCCAGAGGACGCGTCCTTGCTCGACCCGCAACCCGGAGAGTTGCTCTGGCGGAACGCCCTGTTCCACCCAGTCCTGCAAGTAATCCGTCTCATTATACCAGGCGTTTTGCTCGCCGTCGTGCTCGAGTCGATTGACTCCGACACTGCCCCCACAGTGGAACATGCCCGGGATCATGAAGAGACGGAAGAAGTCGGTCGTCGAGGGTCCCATCTCATCCAGTACGGCCTCGTAATACTGCACTCCTCGAAGCGGATTGAGGGACGTGTCGGCCCACCCGAAGTACATGAGCATCTTGCCGCCATGTTCGCGAAAGCGCCTCAGATCCGGGTCGGTGGCGTCGATGATCCGTCGCAGCCACTCCACTTTCGGGAGATCCTCTACGAAATCGAAGGTTCGCCAATCGGACGCGGAGTCGGGCACTTCGAACGCCATGTACTTGAAGAAGGGTTCGGCAAACCTGCCGACGTCGGGGTTTATAACCCGCTGCCAGCCGCTGAACCGGCCATTCCGGCCCTCCACGAACACTTCCCCCCCGACCACACGGCCGGGGAAGAAGGGCGGCCCGTCGTAGACCTTCTTCAAGGCGTCGATCTGGTCCTGTGTGAAGCAGTCGAGTCCTGCTGATGCGCCGTCACAGACGGGCAGATCCGTGGCGGGATCAAAGCCACACGCGGGTGGGTTCTCGATGACCCCGTCCTCGAGGCCGTCCGACCCGTCGCACTTCTCGTAGACGGCCGCCGACAGGATCTCCAGTTGCTCGACGCCGATGGCGGCGCGCTC
>JADFSR010000034.1 GCA_022560615.1 Gemmatimonadota bacterium | reverse complement strand
ACCTGGGCACACCCCAGCGAGAGCACCTGTGCGGCGAGCAGCTGCTCACCGGGCGTTCGCTCGGTCTCCGGCTTCAGCACCGCACGCAAGACGTCGGGCGGGAAGTCGCGTTCCAGGCGTTCGAGCCGCAGTCGCTCGCGGTACGGCGCCTCGATCTCAGCGACTTGATCCCTTAGGGCGCGTTGACGGGCATCGATCTCCGCGATGCGCCTCTGGTACGCCTCCGCTTCCTCAGTGGAGACCAGCGGAACCTCGGTCTCGACGTACCCGTAGATCGACGCCATCAGGCGGTAGTAGTCCGTCTGCGGAATCGGATCGAACTTGTGGAAATGGCAGCGCGCGCAGTGAACCGTAAGGCCCAAGATGCCACGGCCGAGGGTGGCGATCACGTCGTCCAGGTACTCGTACCGGCGCTCCGGATTGTCCTTCTCGCGGAAGTTCACGCGGGGACCAGCACGCAGGAAGCCCGTTGCGATCATGGTCTCGTGGGTGGTCTCGTCCAGCTCGTCGCCCGCGACCTGCTCGATGATGAACTGGTCGAAGGGCTTGTCTTGGTTGAACGCGTCGATGACGTAGTCGCGATAGCGCCACGCGTTGGGCCGGTCGACGTCTTGCTCGAAGCCGTCGGAGTCCGCGTAGCGCGCCACGTCGAGCCAGTGTCGACCCCAACGCTCGCCGTAGTGGGGTGAGGCGAGCAGCCGATCGATCAGGCGTTCCCACGCCCCGGGTTCCATATCGGCTAGAAACGCCGCGGTCTCCTCCGGCGTGGGCGGGAGCCCGATCAGGTCGAGATGGGCGCGCCGAAGCAGCGTGAGCCGACCGGCTCGCGGTGCCGCGGTCACGCCGTTCGCCCGGCGCGTCCGCTCGAGAAAGCGATCGACGGGATGTTCAAACGGCAGAACCACCGGGACCGGGCTTTGCACCGGGAGCTTGAACGCCCAGTAATCCCTCGCCCCGGGCGGAAGCTCCGTCTCATCGAGCGCCTCCACCGGGTTGTCCACGGCGGTCGTCGGCCCATCGTCCCAGTGAGCCCCGTCGTCGATCCACGCTCGTACCGCGGCGATCTCCGCCACGGTCAACGAGGGGCCGTCCCTCGGCATCGAGGGTTCATCGAGCCCTGCGACCTTGCGGTAGAGGAGACTCTCCTCGGCGCGCCCCGGCACGATCGCCGCGCCGTGGCTACCTCCCCTCAGCGCGCCCTCGCGCGTACGTAGGTCGAGACCGGAACGCTGCTGGTCCTCACCGTGACAGTCCCAGCAACTCCGCTCCATGATGGGCCGGATGTCGTTGGTGAAGGCGGCGGGATTCTGGGCTTCGGCGCCGGTTGCCAGCACAGCGGCAGCCGCTAAGACCACGGCCGGCATCAGTCCGACGGACGTTGGGAGTGCGCGCATTGCCACCTCGCCTTGATCCCCTTCCCGCGAAACCGGCGATCAGGGGTTCTTCGAGCAAGAATAGGTGGCGTCCTCGCGTTTGGGAACAGGACCGGCACCATGCGGGTCCGTAAAGGCATGAATCGATCCCGCGTGCTGTACGCACTGGCTGCGGCCTTCTCGCTGCTGCCCGCAACCGTGTCGGCCCAAACCGTCGTGGTCCGTGTGCGCGGACCGGGATCGGACCCCGTATTTGGAGCGCTGACGTACCTCGTCGACCCAAGCGGGGCGACGGTCCAGACCGCGCTGACCGATGAGAGGGGGCGAGCACTCTTCATCGGCATTCCGGCGGCAACGTACAGGGTGCGGGTCGAGATGATCGGGATGGCGACCCGCGAGAGCGATCTCTTCGAAGTGGCCGAGGGCATGTCGGTTCCCCAGGACGTGCGGCTCGAGTCCAGCGCGATCCAGCTCGAAGGCATCGAGGTCGAGCTCGATGGCGGGCGCTGCACGCTCCATCCGGAGGAAGAAGGGCTGGCGATCGCCGTCGTCTGGGACGAGGCCCGCAAGGCGCTCAGCGCGGCGGCCTTCACGGATGAGCAGGGCGCGTACCGATACGAGACGATGATCTACAACCGTAGGCTCGATACGGACCACACGATCCTCAGCGAGGAAGAGACACGGCGCGAAGGGTACATGCAGACGCCCTTCGACAGCCGTCCCGCCGAAGACCTGGTCGCTAACGGCTTCGTCCAGGCCGATGGTCGCGACCAGCTCTACTTCGCACCCAACGCGAGCGTGCTGTTATCCGACGCGTTTCTCGATACGCACTGCTTCCGCTTGGCGCGTGACGGCGGCGCGACCGAAGGCCTGATTGGGCTCAGCTTCGAGCCTACAGGCGATAACAAGAGGGTCGCGGACATTGCCGGCACGATGTGGATCGACACTAAGACCTCCGAGCTCCGTTGGCTCGAGTTTCGTTACGAGTACCTCGATCCGGACATCTCGTCGCGCGGCGTCGGTGGCCGAGTGGACTTCAGGCGGATGCCGAACGGCACGTGGATCGTTCCTGAATGGTGGATCCGCATGCCGGTCGTCGCGCAGCGCACGGATTCCCAGGGCAGGCCGCGTCGCTTCGTGACCGGCTTCCATCAGACCGGGGGGCGCGTGTTGGAGGTTCGGGAAGCCGGAGGGCGCAGTCTCGGATCGCGAGTGCAGACCGGAGGCGTCGAAGGCGTCGTGGTGGACAGCCTCGGCATGGTGCGGCGGGGGGTCCGCGTGGGTGTGGTCGGTTCGAACCAGGAGGTCTATACGAACGCGGAAGGCCGGTACAGCATCACCGGCCTCAGCCCAGGTCGCTACCAGGTCCGCTTTATCGATCCGGAGTTGGAGCAATACGGTTTCGTCCCCAATCCGGTCGCCCGCGACATCATCCGAGGCGAGATGACCACGCTCGACCACCATATGCCGGCTGTGGGTGACGTCCTGTTCGAAGCGTGCAGGGGGCAGCCCCGTCCCGAAAACTCGGCGGTGCTGACCGGGCAAGTCCGTGACGCCCGTGCCCGTCCCGTCGCCGGCGCGACAGTGCGTGTCCTGTGGACGGACTATAGCGCCCCCTCGTTGGCCGAGCTCCTCGCCTTCGGCGGCGACGAGTCCGGCTTCGAAACGACCTCCGACGCCGGAGGCTTCTACATGTTCTGCCAGGTCCCCACCGACATGCCTCTTCAGGTCCAGGGCACGCTCGGTGAAGAGCGGTCGGAACGCTACACGGTGCGCATCGGCCTCGACCGGCGCGCCGAGCTGCTAGCCATCGAGATCGTTCGGAACTAGGTCGTCGAAGGAGCCCAACGCCCCTGAGCAGAACCGATCTGTTAGGAGGCCGGGTTGAGGCCCATCACCGCCAGGCCGTCACTGAGCTGGATGACCACGTACTGCCGTCCTTCGTGGACCCAACTCGACATGCCGTACCGGGTCCCACCCGGCAGCTCCACCGCACCGACACGCTCCCCGGTGCGCTTGTCGATCGCGAACAGGTGAGGAGTCCCGTCACTGGTCTGGCCTGAGGCCAAGAGCAGCGTAGGCGTCGCTACCATAACGGAGTGCCCTCTTCGGCCCTGGTTCACCTGAACGCCGGGGACCCCCTGAAGCAGCGGGTGATTCCGGATACGGTCCTGCTGGTCTTCCGGAGCATCGCCGTGGGGGATCACCCAGAGGTACTCACCCGTGTTCAGATCGATCGCGCTGATCCGACCGATGGGCCCCTTCCAGATCGAAAGGCCATCGACGGTCGTAGCGGCACCTCGGCCACCTCCGCCACCTCGGCCGCCTCGGCCGCCACGGCCGAATCCACTGCGGCTCCGAGAGAAGTCGGAGTGGGTAACGCCCGTCTGATTGGGGCCGTCCAACGGGGATTCGACGCCGGGGGACAGGAACACGGACCCGCACCCACTGTGCGAGGTGATGAAGATTACGCCCGCCACCGGATCCGCCACGGGGGGGCCGGTGATGTTCACGCCACCCGTATCCCCGGGACAGATCCGTCCAGGACCCGCTCCCTCCGGATTGCCCACATGCGTCGGTGGGTTGAAGAAGGGTGCGAACATGTTGCCGTTCCGTGCGACCTCCAGCGCCCGCCGTCGGATCTCGGGCGTATAGTCGATGAGCTGCTCTTCGGTCCGTCCCTGCAGATCGAACGGCGCCGGCTTGGTCGGGAACGGCTGGGTGGCCGCCAGCTTCTCGCCCGGCACCAGGGACTGCGGCACCGGCCGCTCCTCGATGGGCCAGATCGGCTCGCCCGTCTCGCGGTTCAGCGCATAGAGGAAGGCCTGCTTCGTGGCCTGGAACAGTCCCTTGATCTCTTCGCCATCGACTGTGACGTCCATCAAGATCGGGGCGGTGGGTGTGTCGTAGTTCCAGATGTCGTGATGGACCAACTGGTAGTGCCATCGCCGTTCGCCGGTCTCGACGTCCAGCGCGATGATGCTCGTGCTGAAGAGGTTGTCACCCGGACGAAAACCGCCGTAAAAGTCCATGGTGGCGCCGTTCGTCGGGATATAGACGAGGCCCAGCTCCGGGTCAGCCGACATCGGCGCCCACGACGACACGTCGCCGGTCCATTCCCACGCGTCGTTCTCCCACGTGTCATGCCCGAACTCGCCCGGACGAGGGATGACGTGGAACTTCCACTTCAAGTCTCCCGTGCGAGCGTCGTACGCCATGATGTCGCCCGGGATCATCTCGACCCGCGTCTGGTTGTACCCCTGCTCGGCCGAGTTCCCGACGATCACCACATCATTGACCACGATGGGCGGCGACGAAGTCGTGATATAGCCGATCTCCAACGGAATGCCCTGGTAGGGATCGTACTCCTGATTCAGGCTCTCCCACGGTTCCCAGCCCTCGATCAGATCCGCGAGCAGGTCCACGCTGCCGGAGGCAGGGAAGCCATCAATCGGCACGCCTTCCCCCCAACCTTCGAGCGGCTGACCGGTCTCGGCGTCCAACGCGTGAAGGAAGAAGCCAGGCGTCGAGATGTACACGACGCCCCTGCCATCGATCTCACCGTACGCGATTCCCTTTCCGTAACCGGCCCGCATGGAGTACTCCCAGCGAGCCGTGTTCGGCTCGGTGAAGCTCCACAGCAGCTCTCCAGTCGCTGGATCGAGGGCGACCACATGTCGACGGTATCCGGTGACCGTGATCAGCTTGCCATCGACATAAGTCGGCGTCGCGCGGGACGTGCTCGAACCGAAGCTCTCCGCCTGCCACTGCCACAGCACTTCGAGATCCTCGAAGTTGGCCGCGTTGATTTCGGTCGCCGGCGTGTAGCGCGTGTGCCACGCGTCCCCGCCGAGGAACGTCCACTGTCCGTCTTCCGTCCCCGGTCCCTGAGCCGCTACCGCCATCGGCGCCGAGATCAGTACGCCGAGCCCGAGTGTAAGCGAGATGAAAGGGGACAGACGCCGAAGCCGCCAGCAATTGTCGTTCGTCATGATCGTCTTCGCTCCCGGGTCCGGCCCGCTTCAGTGAGGGTCACCGCCGCCATCCTGACAGTCCGGGCCGCAGCGCGCAAGTTGCTTGACGGTGCGCGAGTGCGCGGACCGGCTATAGAGTAAGAACACCGCAGAGTAAGAACACCGCACGAACCAGAGAGAGTGATCATGAGACGCACGACGTCTGCCGTCCTCGGGCTCCTAGCCTGCCCCGCGCTGAGTTCGGCCCAGAACTTCGACGACATCCAGATCCGGACAGTGCGGGTCACCGAGTCCATCTACATGCTTCAGGGGAGCGGTGGGAACATCGGGGTCTCGATCGGGGACGACGGCACGTTCATCGTCGACGACCAATTCGCGCCGCTCACCGAGAAGATCACGGCGGCTATAGCTGAGCTGACCGACAACCCTGTCGACTTCGTCATCAACACCCACTGGCACTACGACCACACCGACGGGAACGAGAACTTCGGGAGGGCCGGCGCGATCATCGTGGCTCAAGAAAACAGCCGACGGCGGATGGAGACGGACCAGATCGTGTCTCTGTCCAACCGGCTCCAGGAGGCGTACTCGAAAGAGGGACTGCCCAAGATCACCTTCGGGGAATCCATCCGCTTCCACTACAACGACAACCAGATCGACATCGTCCACTTCGGGCCGGCGCATACGGACGGCGACGCCGTGGTGTTCTTCCGCGATTCGAACGTCATCCACACCGGTGACGTCTTCGTGCGCTACGGCCTGCCGTTCATCGATGGGCCGAACGGGGGAGCGATCAGCGGGATGATCGACGCCCTGTGGGGCATCGCGGGACTGATCGGGGACGATACGACGATTATCCCCGGCCATGGCCAGCTCTCCACGCGCACGGAGCTGCTGGAGTATCGCTCGATGCTCGTCACCATCCGTCAGCGGATCCGCGCCCACATCGCCGAGGGTCTCTCGGTGGATGAGGTCGTCGCCGCGAATCCGGCCCGAGGCTTCGCTGAGCCCGGCGCTGGCACAGAGCGCTGGGTGAGGGCCGCGTACGAGGACCTCCGGTGAGGGTCCCGCTACCCGTCAGACGTCTCCGGCTTTCGCCGCCTGCACCAGATTCTCCGCCGCACGGAAGGCGAGCGCCTGGATCGTCGTGGTGGGGTGATTGCGGCCACCGGTGGTGAGCGCTGTAGATTGCCGGTTCCAGTTGGGAGGAGCCATGAGCCACATTAGCCGAGCGCAGCGTCTGTTGGCGCTCCCACTCGCGCTTACGCTGTCCATTGGGTCCGCGTCCGCCCAGGCACGTGATGGCATCCCGGCGCTACCAGCTCTGGACCGGCAGGTCGTGCTCCGCACTGCCGAGGTACCTCGCATTCGCGTCGTGCCCATCGCGACCGGTCTCTCGCATCCATGGGGGATGGCGTTTCGGGACAACGGCGACATCCTGGTGACCGAACGCGACAAGGGCACGCTGCGCGTGATTCGTGACGGCCGGCTGCTGGAGCGAGCGATCCCCGGTGTGCCGGAAGTATTCTCGCGCAGCCCCCGCGCCGGGCTCATGGACGTCGCCCTTCACCCGGACGACGACCGCGTGGTGTATCTGACGTACACGAAGTCTATCGAGCGCGACGGAACGGATAGCCTGACGGTCGCGCTGGCCCGGGGTCGCCTCGACGCGGGCGTACTGACCGATGTGCGCGACATCTTCGTGGCGAAGGGGTGGGATCTGGGCATCGCGGCGTCCAAACTGCTCTTCGCCCCGGACGGGACGCTGTTCATGAGCGTCGGCGGCTCGTACGTGTTCGCGGAGACTGGGGAATACGCGCAGGACCCGAGCACACATTTCGGCAAGCTCCTGCGGCTGAACGCCGACGGTGAAGCCGCGGACGGTAATCCGTTCCTCGGTGACGCCGACTATTTGCCCGAGATCTATTCCCTGGGGCACCGAAACCAGATGGGCCTGGACTTTCATCCGGAGACCGGAGATCTGTGGGCGACGGAGAACGGACCTCAGGGTGGTGACGAAACCAACATCATCCGGCCGGGCCGTAACTACGGCTGGCCGCTCGCCTCGTACAGCCGTCAGTACAACGGCGCCCGAGTGACGGACACGCCGTGGCTCGTGGAGTTCGAGGAGCCGGAAATCCTTTGGTGGCCGTCGGTCGCGCCGACCGGATTGACCTTCTACACCGGCGAGCACTTCCCGGAGTGGCAGGGCAACCTCTTCGTCGGCTCGATGATGGTCGGGCGGATGCAGCGCACGGGGCACCTGGAACGGATCGTCTTCAACCGACTGGGTGAGGAGGTCAGGCGTGAGTGGTTGCTCACCGAGCTCAAGCAGCGTATCCGAGAAGTGAAACAGGGGCCGGACGGGTACCTCTATCTGCTGACCGACGAGGACGACGGAGCGCTGCTCCGGATCGAGCCGGCGCACGCGATCACCGCCTCCCCGGGCACGCGCTGGGCTGATGGGGCCGGCGATCGGCTGACGGAGCCCCGAGTGCCACCGCTCCCTGAGGCCGAGTGGACCGAGGATCAGCGCGCCGCTTTCGAGCGGCATGAAGCGGACGGCCACTCGATCAACGCGCTGCGCACGCTCGTGCGCGTGCCCGCTTTGGCCGACCGGATCCTTCCGTTCGCGCGCTACCTCGCGCAGGAGACCACGCTGTCTCCGCGCCACCGTGCGATGCTGATTCTGCGCACCGCATGGCTCACCCAGAGCGCCAACCTCTGGGCGACGCACGCGAGTCGAGCGAGCGACTCGAATTTGAGCGCCGAAGAGGTACTGCGCGTGGCGGAGGGGCCTGCCGAAGGCTGGAACGAGTTCGAGGCGCGCCTACTCGGGCTGGCCGACGAGCTCTTCACAAACTCGTCCGTCACCGACGAGACATGGCGGGCGCTCTCGGAGCGGTACGACCTCCACAACCTCATGGACGCCGTCGTGACGGTGACCGAGACCACGTCGCACGCGATCCTCTTCAACACCCTCGGGATCCAGCCCGACGACGACGCGACCGCGCGCATCCCCACCGATGAAGTCGCCTACCTCATCGAAGTCCCGGACCGGGAGCCACCGCTCACGGTGCCTCGAGTCGAGCCTGTGGAGGGCCGAGGGTTACGCGTCACGCGAACCTTCGAGCGGCACCCTGCGATGGCGGAGCACGCCGCGAATTCGGCGTACGTGCTGAATCCGGAGCGGACTCGAATGACCCCGCACGACCGCGAGCTGCTCATCCTCCGCACGGGCTGGAACACACAGGCGGTCTACGAATGGGCGAAGCACGTCGGCAGCGTAGGGCGCGCCCGCGATCATGGGCTGGAGCCGCTCTGGATCGCGCAGGGCAAGGACGCCCTCGGCTGGACCGACTACGAGAGGGCGCTGATCGACGCGGCAAACGAGATGCATCGGGATACGATGATCTCCGACGAGACCTGGGCCAGGCTGTCCGAGCGCTACGACACGCACCAGATGATGAGTGTGGCCGCCACGGTGGGGCGGTATCGCATGGTGTCCATGACGCTCAATGCGCTCGGGGTGCAGCCGCTCGCGGACGACGAGCTGTTTCCGAGACTCGAAGGCTACTGACTCCGAGCGGGTCTCGTTCGACATCTCACGCACCAACGCTGCCCGGCGAAGGGAACGTTCCTCGTTGCGCTCACCATCTTGCGGGCGATGCTTGTCGTATTCACCATCAGAGACGATCTGGTGCGAGTCATCTCTGCCCGTGACATGAGCCGGGGGGGGCGGAGGGTTTATGAGCAAGCGCGCGAAGTCTAGAAAAAGGATCCCCGACTTCAAGTCAGAAGCCGAGGGTTTCGCCTCGCTCCAGTCGAGGTAGTCCACGGAGTCGTGCCCCAGCCAGAACTCTCGCTCCTAACGGTTCTGGCGAATCTTCGTCCGTCCACGTCGACGATTTCGCTGCGTCTGCCGGATTTCATGCTGGCAGAGCTCAAGCTTCTGGCCCACCAGCGCGACGTCCCGTATCAGTCGCTGCTGAAGGTGTTCCTGGCTGAACGCCTGCAGGCCGAGCGTCGGCGTCGGGATCCGGTCGCGGGCTGATCCCCCCGGCTTTCTCGACTCCCGAACGTGCCGCAGAACTCCGCGGTACTGCCTGAGGCGGCGGCCCCGCCCTCGAAGCGGCGAACGACCGTCTGGGGGTCGATCCGGATGCCCGGACCGCTACACCCGACTGGTGCGGTGAGTCGCTGGACCTCGGGCTCGCGATCGACAGGCTGCGGAGGGAGAAGGCAGCTGACCTCTATTCGCGCCCGTCCCGCTCGGCCTCCCTCTCCTCGTAGCGTGCGCCGCTCAAGACGCTCGCAAGCGCGTAGTTACCCTCGTGACATGCGTACTCGTAGACGAGATCGTCGAACTTCTTCAACGGGATCTCGCCTCCCCAGGGTTCGGTGTATGTCGTCGGGTCCTCGATCGTGAACTCGTAGAGGATCGTCTCCGCGTCGACCCGCGTGAAGCGCTCTGTCACCTTCAGATGGTCCGTAGGTCGGATGCCCCGGAACGGATGCCTAGGATTGAAGTTGCTCGTCTCGACCACGAGCGTGTCGCCTTCCCAGTGCCCCCACGAGTCGCCGAACCACGGACGTAGCTGTTCGGGCAGCGGATCGGGCTCACCCAGCCGGATGATGCGCACGTCGTGGACCATTTCAGCCAGGATCATCACGTGATCGGCATTCTGCACGATCGTATAATTGTTGTTGTAGGCGGTGTTGGGCATCATCGGAGGTCCGGCGCTCGAGCCGAACGAAACGACGCACCGTTCCGCTAGGGGTCGAAGCTCCGGGTGGTCGTACTGGCCGAATTGGCTCCTGAAGTCCCTGTATTCCTGTTGGCGCCGCTCACCCTCGGGGGTGAGGGGCGGCCGTCGGCCGTTTGACGGACGGGTCACCAGAGACGTTCGGGGTTCGCCATTGACGATCGCTACCCGCGTGCCCCGATCCCAATAGACCTCGCTGTACTCCTGACCGGACAGTCGAGCTTCATTGCTCTGACCCTGCCTGGCGGTCCTCCCGCATGCGACCGTCCCTGGGCTAGCGGGGCAATCGCCATCCACCCGCTCGATTTCCTCGACTTCTTCCCATGTGAACACCGGTCCCCTACCCTCTCGCCGCTCGAACGGAGTGAGCGTCACGTTCGTCCAGCTCCCCTGCAGGTCCGGATGGCCGTCAGCTGTCCTTGGCACCACATAGTCCCCGCTGGCTGAGACCACCTCTTGCGCCGCGGCGGTCGAAACTACTCCCGGGGCTGCGATCAACACGAGAAGCGCAAGAAGCAGGAAGAAGTGCCCTCGGCCCGGGCGAGCCACCGTAACGCGACTGGTCATTTCGACCTCCATTCGAGAGTGCCCACGGACCTGATCCGTAGGCGATCCAAGCCCCGTGTGCCCAACCATGATAGGGGGGTCATGCGCGATGCGCTAAGAGGGCGGCCTAGCCCTCCAGCAAGCACTCGCGCGTCATCTCCTGCTGCGCGAGTCCGGCATAGAACGAGTTCCACGGGTGGCGAAAGCCGTGTCCTTCGTTCGCGCCCTCCATGTACGCCACGCCGAGGCCGTTGTCCCGTACGCGCTCGACGAGCTGTCGCGACTCGTTGACGGGCACGCGCGGATCGTTGGCTCCCTGGACGACCATGAGCCGGGACGTGATGCGCTCGGCGTTGTTGAGCGGCGAAATCGACTCCAAGAACTCCCGCATTTCCGGGATGCGCTCGTCGCCGTACTCGGCCCGTCTGAGGTCCCGACGGTAATCGGCCGTGTTCTCTAGGAACGTCACGAAGTTGCTGACACCCACGATGTCGATGCCGCAGCGGATTCGCGGGCTGTAGTGTACGAGCGACGCCAGCACCATGTAGCCTCCGTAGGACCCACCGATCACGGCCACCCTACTCTCGTCGAGCTCCGGCTGCTCGCCGATCCAGTCGAGAAGGGCTCCGATGTCCCGTACGGCGTCTTCCCGCAAATACTGATCGTCGAGCGTCGTGAACGTTCGCCCGTAACCGGTGGAGCCGCGCACGTTGGGGGTGATCAGCGTGATCCCGGCCTTTTCTGTAGGGCCCTGCCCCGTCTTGAGTCGGGCTTGGCTTTCCGGTCCACCGTGAATGTTGATGAGTACCGGCCGAGGGCCTTCACCCACTCCCGGATATACGAAGGCGGAGATCAGGCGGGGCTCGCCATCGATCGAGTCGAACGTTGGGTAACGGATGAGACGCGGATCCGGCACGTCACTCTCTGAGCTCTCGCCGCCCGCCCAGAGCGTGAGCTCATGGCTCCGGAGATCGTAGGTATAGCCGCGAACTACCCCGAGCGGGTCGGAGTGGCTGACCAACAGCAGCGGCTGCTCGGCGTGGAGCCTCGCCGAAAACTCGCCCGACGAGAACAGCTCGAGAGAGTGAATCTCCTCCCCGAGCGGATCGCTCGTGTAGTGTCTCGTCCTGCCGTCCTCGTTCACGGCGATCAGGAGCAACTCGCCGTCGCCCGTCTGCTGGACCGAGGAGACGTCCCAAGGGATCTCGTCGGAGAGAATCGCTTCCTCGCCCGTGCGAAGCTCCAGCCGCCTCAAGAGCGCGAATTCGGTCCCCCGATCACTGGTGTAGTACAGCGCGCTCCCGTCTCGACTCCACTGAGGAGAGCCATGCCGCACCGCACCGTCCGCGTCGTCGGTGATTCGCCTTAGAGTACCTGTGCCGATGTCCAACACGTGGAGCTCGTTCTCCAGGCTCGACACGACATGGACGAGCAGGAGCTCATCGGCTGTGCGAGACCAGTCGACAACACCCCACGTCCCCTCGACCTCCAGAATTCGTCGGTCTGACCTTGGGTCGAGCGGGTCTAGGAGGTAGACGTCGAAGTCGGTGCCGTTTCTGCGCGTGCTGCCGTACGCGATCCGAGGGCCATCCGGCTCGAAGGCGCCGAATTGCGCGCGCTCGGATTCGGAGGTGAGGAGAACGGGATCGCCGTCTCCCAGGTCCCAGCGGTACAAGCGATACTGCTCGTCACCGTCGGTATCCCAGCTGAGCACCATGTACTCGCGACCAGGATCGCCGTGGATCCCGGCTACGTTGCGCGGGATCCGCGGGAGGAAGACCGCGTCCCCCGCCGGACGCGACAGCGTGTGGAGCCGGGAATCGAGGATCATGCGGCGGGCCTGCACCAGCAGGCCCGAGCCGTTCGGCATCCAGGCGACGAGGCTCTTCGACTGCCGGGACTTCCAGAGCTGGCCGGCATTGTCCAGGACCGGGCCCCACGCCACACGCCCGACGCTTTCAGCGGTAATCGCCGGCGGTCTCGGCACCCCGATAAACGCCAAAACGAGCACCAGATGGATGGGCAACGTCACCAAGCCTAGTGCGCCCCACTTCATGATCCTCCGCATCGGTCCGGCTCCCCCTCCACGTAGATCACACTGCCTGAGAACCAAGGCCTCGAAGCTGGGCCGTGGTTCAGCCCTCCGACCACTACGGCATCGAAGCCCGATCGTTTCGAGGACGACGAGCGATACGTTTCGGCATGCGGTAGCGCATTCCGGTACTCCTGCCGATCTTGAGAGGCCTCCCGCCCTTGGATGCCATGCACTCGAGGGTTCTGCGGACGATCGCTCACACCGTTTCGCCCCGTGCGGACCCGCTATAGGAGGTGTCACCATGAAGGATATGCTTCGGCCCGGCTCTTGGCTCACGACCCTCGCGGCGATCGCCGTCATGGGTTCGAATGCCGACGCCCAGACCTACCCGGTCGACCTCTACGAGAACCTGCAGTGGGAGAACATCGGCCCGGCGCGGGGTGGTCGCAGCACCGCGGTGGCGGGTAGTGAGGCGCGGCCGCTCGAGTACTACTTCGGGGCCGACGGTGGCGGTCTTTGGAAGACCTCGGACGCGGGAACGTCGTGGAGCCCCGTCACGGACCACCAGATCGGCAGCTCGTCCGTGGGCGCCGTGCAGGTCTGCGAGGCGAACCCGGACGTCGTCTATATCGGCACCGGCGAGACGGAGATCCGTGGCAACATCCAGCAGGGCGACGGTGTGTATCGCTCGGATGACGCAGGTGAGACGTGGACCCACGTCGGCCTCGAGGCTTCCCAGAACTTCTCACGCATCCGCATTCACCCGACCGACTGCAACACGGCGTGGGTCGCCGCGTGGGGACAGCACTCCGCCCCGAATCCCGAGCGAGGCGTCTACAAGACCACCGACGGTGGCGATAGCTGGAGGCTCGTGCTGGCGCGCGACGAACGCACCGGGGCGCAGGACATCAGCCTCGACCCCAACAACCCCGACGTGATGTATGCGGCCCTCTGGGAAGCGTGGCGCAAGTCGTGGGGCATGAGCTCGGGCGGTCCCGGAAGCGGTCTGTTCAAGTCCGTGGACGGTGGTGAGAGCTGGTCCGAACTCACGCGGGCGCCGGGCATGCCCCAAGGCGTGATCGGCAAGATCGGCGTGGCGGTCTCGCCGGCCGACCCGAATCGCGTGTGGGCGCAAATCGAGGCGGCCGAGGGTGGGTTGTTCCGCTCCGACGATGCCGGACTCACCTGGGAGCTCATCAACGCCGACCGGAGCCTTCGCCAACGGGCGTTCTACTACACGCGCGTGTACGCCGATCCGCTGGATCGGGACGTGATGTATGCCCTTAATACTGGCATGTACCGGTCGACCGACGGTGGAGTGACCATGACCAGGATCGAGGTGCCGCACGGCGACAACCACGACCTGTGGATCGCACCCAACGATCGCGACCGTATGATCAACGCGAACGACGGCGGCGGCAACGTCTCGGTCAACGGGGGTGAGACCTGGACGGATCAGGACTTCAAGACCGCGCAGTTCTATCGCGTGACGACCACGAATCACTTCCCCTATCACATCTGCGGCGCCCAGCAGGACAACTCCACGGCGTGCGTGCCGAGTGGTGGTTGGGATCACTTGTACGGCGGGGACGGTGGGGAGCGCTTCCTGTACGACGCGGGGGGTGGCGAGAGCGGCTACATCGCATCGCACCCGGACCGTCCCGAGATCCTGTACGCCGGCTCGCACTCGGGTACGCTCACGCGCAAGAATCAAGCGAACGGACAGTCGCGCGCGATCAACATCTGGCCGGAGAACCCCATGGGGCAGTCTTCGGCGTCGCTGGTCGAACGGGTGCAGTGGACGTTCCCCATCGTGTTCAGCAACCACGACTCGAACGTGCTTTACGTGACGAGCCAGCATGTGTGGAAGACCGAGAACGAGGGGCAGAGCTTCACGCGCATCAGCCCGGACCTCACCAGGGCCGATCCCGAGACGATGATCGAGTCGGGCGGTCCGATCACGAAGGACCAGACCGGCGTCGAGGTCTACGCGACGGTCTTCGCACTGGCGCCCTCGTTCCACGATCCGGACGTGATCTGGGCGGGGTCGGACGACGGGCTCGTGCACGTCACGCGTAACGCGTCTGCGGCCGAGCCGACTTGGACCGACGTCACGCCTCCCGACGCTCCGGACTTCGTACGCATCAACACCATCGAGGCGTCTCCGACGACGCCTGGCAAAGCGTACGTGGCCGGGATCCGCTACCTCGTCGACAACGACCGTGCTCCCTACGTGTGGAGGACCGAGGACTACGGTCGCTCGTGGACCAAGATCGTCGACGGGATCGGCGAGGACGATTTCGTGCGTTCCGTGCGGGAGGACCCACAGACCCCTGGGCTGCTCTTCGCGGGCTCGGAGACCACGGTCTACGTCTCGTGGAACGACGGCCAGACCTGGCAGTCGCTCGCGCAGAATCTGCCCACCGTGCAGGTCGCGGATCTGGTCGTGAAGGGCGACGACATCGTGCTCGGCACGCACGGGCGGTCGTTCTGGGTCATGCGTGACATCACGCCGCTCCGTGAGATGAGCGCGCAGGTCGCCGAGGCCGACATGCACCTCTACGGTCCGGTGGACACGTACAGAGGCGTCGGCAATGGAGTGCAGGTTCGTTACTACCTCAAAGACGACTCGGACGTGACCCTCGAGTTCCTCGACGGGGACGGTACGCTCATCGAGTCGTTCCAGGGCGATGCCACGGTCAGCGACGCCGCGCCACAGCGGGGCCGGCGCCGTTTCGGGGGCGGTGAGCGTTCGAGACCTTCCGGCAAGGCGGGTGCCCACACGTTCATGTGGGATCTGCGCTACCCCGGATACGTCGACTTCGAGGGCATGATCTTCTGGTCCGGTTCCAACCAGGGACCGGTGGTTCTTCCCGACACGTATACGGTGCGCTTATCCGCGAACGGTGACACGCAATCGAGGACTTTCGAGGTCAAGCTGGATCCGAGGAACGAGGCGGTGACCATCGCGCAGCTGTCGGCACAGCTCACGCTGGCGCTCGCGATCCGGGACAAGGTCACCGCAGCCAACGAGGCCGTCATCGACATCCGCGCCATCAAGGGCGAGGTCGACGATCGGCAGGGGCGCACCAACAACACCGAGATCCACGAGCAGGGCGACATGGTCAAGGACAAGCTCGGTGACGTGGAGTCGCAGATCTACCAGGTGAAGAACGAGAGCCGGCAGGATCCTCTCAACTTCCCCATCAAGATCAACAACAAGCTGGCCGCGCTCATGAACGGCGTGTCCCGTGGGGACTTCCCTCCCACCGAGCAGTCGCGTCAGGTATTCGATCGACTGGACGGTTTGCTACAGGAGGAGATGACCCGGCTTCAACTCATCATCGATCAGGATCTCGCGCGCTTGAACGAGCTGCTGCGCGAGGAGGGACTGGAAGCGATCACGATCCGCAGGATCATCAGTTAGCCGTGGAAACGGTGGGCCCCGGTGCCGCGGGGCCCACCGTTTCCACAGGCGTCCGGCCTCGCCCCGTGGGTCGCGCTTCGCGCTCTGAGCACGTAGATATACCAAGAACGATCGGGCTGGCCCGTCAGGACACTCCGTTACGGGCACTGCGGTTACTGTAGCAACCTCGCGGCCGTGGGTATTCGCGGGATCGCGCTGAAGGAGGCGGCATGAAACTCGGTTCCCGGCTTGCAGCTGTACTCGTGAGCCTGCTGCCGTTTCCGGTCGCCTCGCAGGACATTGAGCAGTTATACCAGCCCGCCTGCGACGACGGAGACGTGATCGCCTGCTACGTCTTAGGGCTCATGTACGAGAAGGGAGAAGGCGTCACGCGGAATCCCTCGCGTGCCGCGAATCTCTACCAGCGAGCCTGCGAGGGCGGCGAGCTCATGGGCTGCACGGGTCTCGGCCTCCTGTATGAAGCCGGGATCGGCGTTGCTCAGGATGCCGCACGCGCGGCAGGCCTCTTCCACGTCGCTTGCGAAGGGGGCGAAAAGCTGGGGTGCGACCGGCTCGGGAAAGTGGGGCAGCGGGGGGGAGACGCACCGACCGAGCGGTTCTCCAAATCCGGCCGGGTCGGTGATACGGATTCCGGGGAGGTGCTCAGCGAGGCGATCGTGGAAGTGCTGGCGCTCGGAATTCGGGCGATTTCCGACGCGACAGGTCGGTTCGAGCTCGTCGGCCTCCCGGCCGGCCGGCACCTACTGAGGATCTCGCGCGTTGGCTATGAGCTCTTGAACGGCGTGTTGGAGGTTCCCGGGAACCCGGACTTCATTGTTCTCCTCGACCCTGACGAAGTGGGCGATCGATTCGCGTTGGGGCGAATCGAAGGGCAGGTGACCGAAGATGGAGACCGAGCACTCTCGGACGTGAACATCACGGTGCTGGCCCAGCCGCGCGGGGGTTCGCACAGCAACCAGCAGGGCCGTTTCACTCTGAGGGACTTGGAGCCTGGCCTGGCGGAGATCCGATTCGTGCGCCTGGGCTACGCCCCCCGCACGGCGACACTGATCGTGCAACCCGGCAGAACGGTCGAGCTCTCCGTGACGATGTCCACTCAACCGATCGAGCTCGAGGCGATCCAGGTGACCGTCCGCTCCAGCTACCTCGAGCAGAACGGGTTCTTCCGGAGGGCCAAGGACGGCCTGGGTAACCATTTCACCCCGCAAGAGATCGAGAGGATCGATCCCACGGTGGTATCCGACCTCTTTCGGCGCGTTCCCGGCATCAGGCTACAGTATGGGCTGGCCGGTGAGACCCGAGTCGTCAGCAGGCGGAGCACCAGTCTAACTCTGGGTCCGTGTCCGCTGCCGGTGTACCTGGACGGAATACGGATGGTTGATTGGAATCTCGACCGCGTCTCTCCGCAGGAAGTCGAGGCGATCGAGGTCTACCACGGCGTTTCCACGCCAATCGAGTACACTTCGATGTTCAGCACCTGCGGCGTCGTCCTCATTTGGACTCGGAGGTGAGCGAGCAGGACCACGCGTGCGATTACCGGTGTACCTGACGTCATAGCAGAGTGACCGGACCGTGACTCGCGCCTCCGCCCAGGGACTCCATGCGAACCTCCATTCGACCATTCGACGCTAGGGTCTCCGCGGTCGGGGGAACGGTTCTCGCTCTCCTACTCGGCCCGGCGAGCGTTCTCTCCCAAACCACGCCCGCCGACTCCGCTGAGGTTCTCGAGAACGTGCATGAGCTTCAGCGGGAGTTCGAGCGCTTCCGTGAGAGTCGCATCCCCGTCGAGATGGAGCGGCCCGGGGGGCGCTGCGACGAGCGCATCGGTCGCATCTGCATCTGGTTCGGCGGCGAGGAGGAGGAGGACTTTCCCAGTGAGTTTCGCGAGGTCGGACAGGCACGCGTCGAGTTGATCCGATCCCTGTTCGACGCCTTCGAACAGGTCAGTGACCGCTGGGTTATCGGGCAACTGGTCCACTACCTCGTGGAAAGTCGAAACATGGGGGAGGCACAGCGGGTCGCAACGGAATGCGGGATCCGGGAGACGTGGTGGTGCTCCGCGCTTCTCGGCTACGTCCTCCATGTGTGGACCGAGTACGTCGACGCGGAGGCCGCCTTCCGTGAGGCACTCGCTGCCATGCCGGACGAGGAGCGGCAGGAGTGGACGACGCCCCGCTACATCTTCACTAGAGACGCCGAGGAAGAATTCAACAGCGCTTCCCCGATGGAGCGTGAGCGCCAGTGGGAGCTCTTCTGGCGCCTGTCGGATCCGCTCTTCCTTTTCGAGGGCAACGATCGCCTGACGGACCATTTTGCTCGGTGGGTCGTGGCCAAGAACCGAGAGGACGCGGCCACTCCGTTGGGATTGGAGTGGGAGGAGGACATGGAAGAGACGCTGATCCGCTACGGGAGGAACACCGGGTACAGCCGCACCCACAACCCAGGGAGAGGCTTCGGTGGGCTACAGGACACCCGCCGGATGGTCGGACATCACCATCCGAAGAGCAGGGGATACCTCTTCCCCGAGGACTTCCTGGAGTCGCCCTCGGACATTCCCGCGGAGAGCTGGATCACCGCACCGCGAGAGGCGAGAACGTGGTACGCGCCGCCGTACGCCCCCGAGATGCGCGGATTGGAGACACAGGTCGGCCGCTTCCGGAGAGGCGACCAGATGCTGGTCGTCGGTGCCTACCGGCCCACCGTTCCCGACGTCGACGCCAGCGGACGCGTGCTCTCGGCATGGGGGACCGATGGCGGCCTCGAGGGGCCCGCTCACGCGGCGCTCTTCCTGGTTCCGGAGGACGGAGAGGAGTCCGTCTCCGTCCAGGGCAGCGACCCCGAAGGCGTGCTCACCATCCAGGCATGGCCCAGCCGGTATGTGAGCAGCCTCGAGGTGGTGGACCTGGAAGGGAAGCAGGCGTGGCGCGCACGGCAGGGTGTGGTTCAGCTCCCGTTGACGCCGGGCTTGGTCGACGTATCGGACCTGATGATCCTGAGGGAAGGGACGCCCCTACCGGAATCCCTCGATGAGGCGATACCGGACGTGCGGCCCGGTGTGCGGCTGAGGCCGGGCGAGCGCTTCCCCGTTGTCTGGGAGGTCTACGGGCTTCGCATCCGGGAGCCGGTCCGGGTCACCATCGGGTTCAGCCGGGGTCGTCCGGGCTTCCTTACGCGGGTGGGAGAGTTCCTGGGCGTAATCGAACCGGACGAGCGCGTGGACATCACGTTCGACGAGACGGGCCCCGACCGCGTGCAGACGGTGTTCCGCTCCTTGGAGTTGCAGCTTCCCGATCTGGAGCCGGGCGAGTACACGCTCCACCTGCAACTCGACCTCTTCGGCCGGACGCCGGTGGTGACGAGCCGACCGATCATCGTGGAGGGGTGAAGAGGTTGATGATGCTTCGAGGCCTCGTACCGATCCTCTGCATTCTGGCGGCAACGCCAGCGGGGAACGGCGATACGCCACTCCCTTCTCCCCCAAGGGCTCTTCCGTTCTTCTACGACCTGTACACGTTTCGCAGCGACGGGGGCGGCACCACGGTCGTAGCGGCGGTCGCGGTGCCGGTGAGGAGGCTCCGCGCCGAGAGGATCGACAGACGAGTTCGTTATCGCTTCGACGTGAGGTTCGTGTTGGCCGACACCGCGCGGCTCTCCGTATTCTCCACCATCGACTCCGTGTTCGTCAGCGTGCCGCGTGCGCTGCCCGGGCAGCACCTGCTGCACACCTACGTCGAGGTCGAGGCGCAGCCCTCAGCCACCACGCTACAGCGCCTGATCGTAACCGACGCCGCCAGGCCCGGGAGAGGGCAACTCTATACCACGCCCTTCATCATCCCCGACTACAGCGGCACCGACCTGATGCTCAGCGATATCGCGTTCGGGCTGCCCGACGCGAAGACCGGCTGGTCTCGCCGCGGAGTAACGCTCGCCCTCTTGCCCACAAGTCAGTTCCCTGAAAGCTCCTTCGACGTCTACTACGAGATCTACAATCTCCCCTCGGGCAACCTGTACGAGACCGAGATCTCGATCGAGCCCCTCGACGACCCTGACGGCGAAGACCGAGCAGTCCGCGCGCTCTTCTCCGGTGAGTCGGCAGCCCGGGCGGACGGCTCTCTGGGGGAGCTGCGTCGCGTGGAATCGGCCCTCCCCAAGGGACGCTACCGCTTCACGGTAACCGTCAGAGACATGGTCAGCGGCCGTACCGCGGCGAGCTCGCGCCTTGTTCAGGTCCGCGGATGGAGAAGCGGGACGACGCTGGTCCTTGCCATGCCACGCGGAGTCGGGCGCCGGGGGAACAAAGAGTGATCTCCAGCGAGGAGACAGATCGGTGCGAACTCACCGATTCACCATCGGCTGGGTTTTGGAGCAGGACGGGACTTGACCACCTGGCGACAGCCGCGAAAAGACGTTGCTTGGGGCTATGGGTGTGCCACGTGCGGCGCAACCAATCTGCCCACCGCAAGCGAGGCACGCGAGTCAGCGCACCAGTGGCCAGGGGAACGGCTCCTCCCCCTCCTCCAGATGTAGTTGACCCTCCCGCTGCAAGATAGGCACTCGGCCGTCCAGGTACTCCTTCCACAGGATAATCCTACCGTCCTGCACCCGGCCTATGATCGCGTCGCTGACCACCGTCCGCGTCCCAGAGCCGCGATCCGTCGTCGCGAATTGCCATTCAACAGCGAAATCTTGGCCATCCACCGTGATTTGGTGGACATAGATCCGCGTGTCGGTGTGAGTCTGAGAGAACGAGTCTAATTCCTGCACCCATGTGGCTCGATCCACGCGACGTCGGGGATATGCAAGACGCGCACTCTCATGGAGCACTCCCTTCAGGAGGGTCGTGTCGCCAGTCTCCCAGGCCACCGCGAGCTGATGGACAAGATGCTCCACGGCACTGCGATCGACGCTGCCCTCGCTCTCTCCACCCGGACCACACGCAACCCCGGCCAGGAGTACGCCTAATGCGAGGAGATAGCGACGGTATCGAACCGGATCGTCGCACGGTATCGGACTCACTAGGCATGCCATCCGTCAATTACCACCAGAAGATCCCCCCGTTCCTCATACAGATCGGGACGTAACGTCCGTTTCCGACGGATGGCACGAGCCTCGTCCTACCTTGGGCGCTTACGACTCCCTGGTTGCTGGAGCATCGGCTCTTCCCGCAGGTTCACGGTGAGGTGTTGGACAACTGAGAAGGAGGTGCGGCTCATGTCGAAGCGAGCCACCTGTGCGGGGACCCGCAGCGGCAGGAGATGGAATCACGGATCGCGGGCGAGGTCCCGTCATCTCGGCTTGTGGGGCATCTTGGCTCTGGGCGCCTGCCAATCGGGCCCCGATGCTCGGGCCGACCTAGTGGTGCTGCATGGGAACGTGATCACGGTCGACAGCGCGCGTCCCAGAGCCGAGGCCTTCGCGGTCCTCGGAGACGAGTTCATCGCTGTGGGTTCCACGTCGGAGATCCGCCGCTGGGTGGGTGAATCTACGACGGTGATCGACGCTGAAGGACGCACCATCACTCCTGGGTTCATCGATGCGCACATGCATCCCCGGCCCACCTATCCGGAGTCGTCTCCCCTCGCTACGGTGGACCTTCGCCCGGCCAGCGTCGCCTCGATGGCCGAGCTGATCGATGCGCTCTCGGCCAAAGCAGCGCTGGTTCCGGAGGGTCAGTGGATTCGGGGCATCCGCTACGAGGACACGAAGCTCGGCCGACACCCCACTCGAGCGGATCTGGATCAGGCCTCTACCAGACACCCCATCTACCTCACGCACTCGAGTGGTCACCTCGGGGTTGCGAACTCTTTCGTACTGAGGGCCGCCGGGATCACCCGGGACACGCCGGACCCTCCCGGAGGAGCGTTCGATCGAGCGGACGATGGGACACCGAACGGCGTCTGTCGTGAGGTCGCCTGCCGCGTCCTCCGCCAGGCAGCGCCCGAGACTCCTATCACGAGGCAGGACGAAGTGGAGGGGATCCAGCGGACGCTCCGGCAGTTCGCGAAGACCGGGATCACGACGGTCGTCGACGCGGGGGGGACCCCCGAGAAACTGGGTCTGTTCCGGGCGGCGGTGGGTCCGGGATCCCCCGTTCGCGTGGTCATGATGGTCCTCAGTGAGTACCTCGATGAATTCCGGGCCGGAGGACTCGGCACGGGATTCGGGGATTCGTGGGTCAAGGTTGGGCCCATCAAGGCGCATCACGGCAATTCCCTGTCGGGGAGAACCGCCTGGCTCTTCGAGCCCTACGACATGATCAATCCGGCCACGGGTAAGCGAGACTACTACGGGATCCCGCCCGATCAGACCCAGAGCGAGTTGGATTCCCTGATCTTCACGATCCACGAGGCGGGATTCCAGGTGGGTGTCCACTCGAACGGTGACCGGGAGATCACGATGCTCCTCGAGGCGTTCGAGAAGGCTCTCGTCAGGCTGCCCAGGCCGGACCACCGGCACCGAATCGAGCATTCAAGCGTGGTAAGTCCCGCCATTCTCCAGAAGGTGAGGGAGCTCGAGCTCGTCCTCGTTCTCCACTCCTATGTCTACGAGCACGGCGACAAGATGGAGGCGTTCGGGGCCGATCGATGGGGCATGATGCACCCCAACCGGTCGGCGCTGGACATGGGCATCCCTGTAGCCGGCAATTCGGACTACGGGGTCAGCGCCGCGATTCCGATGCTTCGCATTCAGAGCATGGTGACGCGCACGAGCGCGGAGGGGAAGGTCTACGGCCCCGAGCAGAGGATATCGCCCGAAGAGGCGATCCGGGTGTGGACGATGGGAAGCGCCTTTTCGGTGTTCGAGGAAGACATCAAGGGATCGATCGAGGCAGGGAAGTTGGCCGACTTCGTGATCCTGTCGAGCGACCCGACCGCGGTCCCCGCCGACGAGATCAAGGATATCACGGTCCACATGACCGTCGTCGGTGGCAGGATCGTGTATGAGAGCAGCCAGGGGAGCTAAGAGAGCATAGCTGCGATAAAGACGGACCCCGTCTACGAGCGCTGGCGCTGGCGGATCTTCGGCATCACCTGGCTCGCCTACGCCGGGTTTTACCTTACGCGCAAGGGATTCTCGGTGGCCAAGCTCGGGCTTCTGGAGGATCCGGCGGTCGGGCTCTCGCCGGTTCATGGCGAGCAACATCGACGTCGCCTACAGCGTCGCGTACGGTCTGGGCCAGTTCCTGTGGGGCATGTCCGCCGACCGATTCGGCCCCCGGCGAGTGGTGCTCGGAGGGATGCTCGCGTCGACCGCTATCGCGGTGGCCATGGGGCTTTCCTCCACGGTCGTTCTCCTCGGCATCTTCTTCTTCGTTCAAGGTCTTTGCCAATCCACCGGGTGGGCACCCCTGACCAAGAACATGGCGTACTGGTTCTCGTCCAAGGAGAGGGGCCGGGTGATGGGCTTTTGGTGCACGAGCTACGCCTTCGGCGGGATGGTCGCATCCCCGTTCGCCGGGTACGTCGCCTACTCGGTCTTCGACGATTGGCGTTGGGCGTTCTTTTCGGGCGCCGCCGTCCTCCTCCTGATTTCGATTCCCTTCTACTTCCTCCAGCGCGATCGACCGCGAGATGTCGGGCTCGAAGAGATCGAGGAGTACCGCGGCGAGCCGATGGCCGTAGTCGATGCCCGCGACGCGCCCGATGAGGAGAAGGAGGGATCCTGGAACCTCATCGGGAAAGTGTTCCGCAGTCCTCCTGTACTGGTCATGGCGCTGGTCTATTTTCTATTGAAGCCCGCACGGTACGCGATCCTCTTCTGGGGTCCCGTCATCGCGAGTGAGCGACTCGCGTCCGACAGCTTCGCCCTCGCAGCCGCGATTCCCGCGGCATTCGAGGTGGCCGGTCTCGTGGCACCGATCGCCCTCGGTTTCGTTTCCGACAAGCTCTTCCAAGCGCGCCGGTTTCCGGCTTGCGTGCTCAGCCTTCTCCTCCTGTCGATCGTCCTTCTCTTCTTCGGACCGCTGACGAGCTCAGGCAGCACCGGGGGGATGCTTGTCGCATTCTTCTTGATCGGTTTTTTCCTGTACGGTCCGGACTCGATGCTGAGCGCGACGGCCGCCATCGATTTCGGGACCAAGAGGGGTGCAGGAAGCGCGGCTGGCTTCATCAACGGGTGGGGCTCGTTCGGACAGATCCTGGGCGTGGCCCTCCCAGGCTATCTCATGGCTTGGTTCCCAGGCACCGACACCACCGTCATTCTCTTCTACGGCTTCTCCGTCGCCGCTCTCGTCGCTGGCCTGCTGCTCATCCCGTTGTGGAACCGGGTGCCTCCCACGGGGAGGGCGCTGAAGACTCACGACTCGAGGCCAGGCTGAGTGGCCCCGAGGTAACGCTGTGCGTCCTGACCCTACCGCGCTATGTGCTTCCGCAGCATACGAGGACCGACCTCCGCACCGTAGACGTTGCCGTCATTGTCCACCGCGACGCCCTCGGCAGCGCTCGTTCCGGCGTTGCTCGGGTCGGTCTCCGGATCGGGGATAAACGCGATGACATAGCCGGTGTCGAGGTCCATCACGCGGATGCCGCGCCTGAATCCCGGGTTGCGCGTGAAGCTGGATTCCGAGTCTGCCACGTAGAGCTTGTTATTGTGAATCGTGATGCCGCTGGCCCGCCCCATGTTGTAGAAGTCGCGAACGAAGGTGCCATCCTGCTCGAACACCTGGATCCGCCGGTTGCTGCGGTCTCCCACGTAGAGGAGGCCGTCGTCATCCATCGCGAGTGCGTGCGGCGTCCTGAACTCCCCACGCTCAGCGCCCGTCTCGCCCCACTCCATGAGATACGTGCCGTCACTCGAGTACTTGACGATCCGGTTGTTTCCGTTCGCGGGGTGCCCGTCGGCCACGAAGATGTCTCCGTTGGGCGCAACCAACACGTCGTTGGGCTGGTCGAGCGTGGTCTGGGTCCGCCCAGCCACCCCGGCCGTGCCCAGGCGCAGCAAGACCTCTCCCTCCGGGCTGAACTTGATCACCTGATGGCCCCGGCCGCGCTCCTCGTTCCCCCGAGCATCCGCCACCCAGATGTTGCCGTCGTCGTCCACGTCGATCCCATGGGGCCACTCGAACATTCCGGCTCCGAACTGCTTGAGGATGCGACCCCTCTTATCGAACTGGAAGACGACGTCCAGGTCGTCGTGACCGACACAGGTGTTCTCTCCGCAGCGGTCGACAGCCCAGATCGTCTCGCCGTCCGGGGATACCTCCACGAGACTGGTCGAACCCCAATCTCGGCCGTCGGGAAGCGGCGCCCAGACCCCGGGCACCGTCCGATATGGGTTGGGCGCACTGTTCTGCGCGTCCAACGCGACCGCGGTCGCGCCAACTCCGGCGCCGACGAAAAGAAACATCAGACCGACTCGACTCGCATACGACATGGAAACACCTCTCTCGACGGATGGAACTGCGACAGTGCCAATAGACATCAGCATTCGGGGTTCCAAAGTGGCTCTACCTGCCGCTTCCGGGCTTGCGGGACCCCAACTCACTTCCCCAGGTCACGCCGGCGCCCGGACAGAAGTCTCCGGTGTCCAAGAAGTGCGTGTGCAGGCACTCCAACGTCGAGCCCAGGCTCCGCAGCAGCGTCACCGTCTCCGGGTACGCCACCCGCGTGAAGAAGCCAGCGCGACCTCCGCGAGCCATGTCGGCCGTGGACTGACCGAGGCGGGTGATCGCCCCGACGTCCGCGCCCTGCGCCATCAGGTAACGGATCATCTCGTCATCCCCCCGGGACGCCGCGTAGTGCAGTGGCGTGTAACCCCACGAGTCCCTGAGGTCGACGTCGGCGCCGTGCTCCTCGATCAGGTACATCAAGGCCGACATGAACTGGTCGGGCACGCTACGGACGCTGAAGGCGCCGAGCCCGAGCCATCCCCCTCCCGCGGCGATATGCACGGGATACGCGCTCGGCACTCCCTCAGGAATCGACGGCAGCCCCGAGTCTTCCTGTTGGCGCCCATCCTGCTGCCGGCGCTCTCTCATCCCAATGGCCGGCCATGACGTAGGGATGTTCGGGTCCGCGCCGTACGCGGCGAGGAGCTTCATGGCCGTGAGGTCCTGGGCGAATGTGGCGCGCCAAAACGGTGTCGCGCCCTGCAGATCGATCCCCAGCTTGGTGAGACCGTATTCCCAGTACCACAGGTGGGTGTTCAGTCGCACGTTCGGATCGGCGCCCGCCTCCAGGAGGGCACGCAACACGTCCAGGTGCTCCGCCTGCTGATTGTCGTGCGCCCGCGGCTGGGGGTAGTTCGACTTCGGTGCCCACTGTGTCTGGAGCACCGCGAAGAGCGGCGTAGACCCATCGGTTGAGGCGGCCAAGTCGGGATCCGCACCGCGCTCGACGAGCAGCAGCGCCAAGTCGAACTGGCCGTTGAGCGTGGCCATCAGGAGGGAGCTCGTTCGGTCGCCACCGCTCACCTGGTCGATGTTGGCGCCGCCATCGAGCAACATGCGCGCCGACTCGACGTGGCCCTCTCGAGCCGCATGCAGTAGCGCCGTCATGCCGCCCGTCTTCCCGACGAGCGTCTCCCGGTACGGAGGACGCGCGACGTCGGGTCCGCCCGGGTAATCCGGCCTGTAGTTCACGAGCTCGCTCGCGTCGAACTTCCCCACGGGATCGTCGGCCAGAAGGAACTCCCGTTGAGCGCGGATCACCGCCTGCACCTGAGCCGGACTCGGCTCCCAATCGGCGGCCTTTTCCTCGCTGTCACGCAGGGACGCGACCATCTGCCGGAACCGACGGTTGGCCTCGCGATCGATCGCGACGCTCCGGAGCACATCGATGACTTCGGTGGTGATCGCTGGATCCGCGCCGCGGCTCAGGAGCTCCCCGACGGCCGCCCAGCGGTCGTAGGCCGCGGCGAACATCAGCGGCGTCTGTCCCGACGAGGCCTCCCGCGCATTCACCGCCGCGCCGTGCTCCAGCAGCGTCGCGACAGCCTTCTCGCCACCGACGGCGGCGGCCGCTAGGTGAAGGGGCGTGACCCCGGTGTTGGTGGTGGTGACGTTCACGTCGGCGCCGGCCTCGACCAGCGCCATCACTACGCGCCCGTGTCCGCCGCGACCGGCGAGGTGCAATGGGGTGTACCGACCGATGCGGGTCTCGGCGTTCAGCTCAGCGCCGGCCGAGATCAGCAGCTTCGTGATCTCGACGTGGCCGCGCTCCGCCGCCGCGTGCAGCGCGGTCAGGCCGTCCCCTTGGGCCTCGGTGACGTCGACACCGCTCTCGAGCAACGACCTGACCACCTCCACCTCACCCCGACGCGCTGCGTCCACCAGCGGTGTGTCGAGGGGAAGCGCCGCGCCCGAGAGCAAGGCCACCACGAAGACGGCGCCGATCACCCCCTGCAGCCGTCGCACGCTCATGCGCCCCTATCCCTGGAAACGCTGCCGGCCCCGGCAGCGCTCACGGCGCCGCGCGGAAACGTCAAGGAGAACTCGCCGGTGCTGTCGCCGAAGCCGTGCATGTCATCGTGCCCGATGCCGTGCATCAGGCTTACGAAGACGTTCGCCATCGGCGTGCCCTCCGGGGCCCTCAGGTGGAGGTTGCCTTCCAGGGCGCCGTTCGCGTGGCCCATCAGGATGAGCGGGCATCGGCGGTGGTTGTGGAGGTTGGGATCACCCATCGGCGAGCCCCAAACGATCGCTGTCTTGTCCAGCAGGGAGGAGTCACCCTCCATCGTGTTCTTCATCCTCTCCAGGAAGTAGCCGACCTGACTCAGGCGGTACGTGTTGATCAGGTTGTAGTCCATGATGTCGGCCGCGACGTTGCCGTGGTGCGACGCTCCGTGGATCGACTTGGTAGTTCCGCTGTCCGGGAACGTCCTGTTCGACTGATCGAAGCCGGTCTTGAACGTGATCACGCGGGTCAGGTCCGTCTGCAACGCGAGCACCTGGAGGTCGAACATCAGCCTCATGTGCTCCTCCCACGAGTCCGGGACGCCCGACGGAGCCTCCGGCATCTCCCGCACTTCGCCACTGGTGTTACGCGCCTCGACGAGCTGGATCCTCCGCTCGATCTCGCGGATGTGCCCCAGATACTCGTCCATGGCCAGGCGGTCCACTGCGCCCAGAGTCATGCGCAACCTCGCGACTTCGGTCGCGATCCAGTCGATCACGCTCCGATCCGTCCGGCGCCTGGCCGCGCGGTCTTCGGGGGTATCCCCCGCGCCGAAGAGCCGCTCGAATACCGCCCGCGGCTCGCGGATAGCCGGGAGCGGCTGCGTGGGCGACGCCCACGCGAGCGACGTGGTGTACGCGCAGTGGTAGTTGTAGGCGCACCCGCCACCGCGGTCGATCGGCTCCGTGCACAGCTCGAGTGACGGCAGCGCGGTGTCGAGTCCGAAGCGCCGCGCGTGCAGCTGATCGAGCGACGTCCCGAGGTAGAGATCCGAGCCCTGGGTTTGCTTGGGATGGGCCTGCGTCAGGAACACCGCCGTGGAGCGGTCGTGGTCACCGCCGATCTCCGCAGCCCGATACGGCTCCGCCATGCGGCAATCTGTGTTACTGACGATGGTCAGGTACTCCCGGTACTGCTCCAGAGGCGCCAACTGGCTCGTCGGCGAGAACTCGAAGTCTCGGCCCAGCTTCGCCGGAGCGAAGAGGTTCCGAGCATCTCCCCAGTCGCTGCCGCCGGCGCACCCCATCGACTCTTCGATGCAGACGAGCCGAGTGTTGGCGGGCGCTGCTAGGCTGTCACGCCACGAGCGCCCGGCGGGGACCATCGCGTCCAGGAACGGCAACGCGACCGTCGCACCCATGCCACGGACGAACGTCCTCCGAGAAACGTGCTTACCTGTGATGAATTGCATTGCTCTACATCCCCTTCTCGGCGTCGGTGGTCACCTGCGATCGCCTCATCTGGAACGGATCACTTCTCACGACGCCCAGGATGAAGGACGACATTCGATAGTCGTCCGCCTCCGCATCTCTCACGATCGCCCGGATCGCCGGCTGGTCGTAGTACTCCACCCGCCGGCCCATGGCGTACGCCAGCAGGTTGGTGGCGAAGTTGCGCACGAGCGGGATCGGACGCCCGAGCAGGACCTCGGTGAGCTCGCTCAGCTTGCTCACGGGAGTGCCGTCGTAATACGTGCCTCGTGTATCGAGCGGCATCATGTTCTCGCGCTGCCGCCACCGGCCTGTCACGTCGAAGTTGTCGAGTGCCAAGCCGATGGGGTCCATCAAGCGGTGGCACGAGTTACACGTCGGGTCGGCTCGGTGCCGCTCCATGCGCTCGCGGGTGGTCAGACGACGCCCGTCCGCTACGCTTTCCGTCTGATCGAAGGCCGGGACGTTGGGCGGCGGCGGCGGCGGCGGCGTTCCCATGAGTACCTCCATCACCCACTTTCCGCGAAGCACGGGAGAGGTTCGGTCGGACATGGAGGTAAGCAGCAGCACGCTGCCGTGGCCCAACACACCCCGGCGGGCGTCGTCCGGGTAGGGCACCCGTCTGAACTCGTTGCCGGACACCCCCGGGATGCCGTAGTGCCGAGCCAGACGCTCGTTCATGAAGCTGTAGTCCGCGTCGATGAGCTCGAGGAAGCTCAGGTTCTCGCGAACGAGGTGGCCGAAGAAGAGCTCCGTCTCCCGCACCATATCAGCGCGGAGCTGGCCGGTGAAGTCCGGATAGAAGAAAGGCTCGGGCTGATTCTTCGCCGCGTCTTGTAGTCGCAGCCACTGATGCGCGAAGCGGGTGGCGAGCGCCTCCGCCCGGGGGTCTGCCAACATGCGCCCGACCTGCTGTTCCAGAACTCCGGGGTCCAGGAGTCGCCCCTCGGCCGCGAGCCCCAGCAGCTCCTCGTCCGGTCCCGTGGCCCAAAGGAAGAAGGACACGCGGGTTGCCAGGTCGAGATCGCGCAGGCGATAGCTCTCGCCCTCTCCGATGTCCGCCGGTTCCCGTTCCAGGCGGAAGAGAAACGAAGGACTCGCCAGGATCGCCTGAAGCGCGGTTCGGACCCCGATCTCGAATCCCCCTTCCGCGGCGCCGCGATCGAAGAACGACATCGGACCTGCGATATCCGCGGCGGTGACCGGTCGCCTGTACGCTTCGCGCAGGAGACGCGCCACGATCGATTCGGCGCAGGGACGCTCCTCAGCGGACGTCGTGGGCATGCATGTGAAGACCTCACGGCGACTCGGCGTCTCGGAGACCACCCCTGTGGCACGGACCGGCCCCGTGATCATGAGGTCGGCGAGGTGAGGCAGCGCAGTGATCCCGTAGTTGGCCCAAGCCTGCGAGTCTTCGCCCCCGACGAACGACCAATCGAAGGGACTCAGCCGATCCTCGTAGGGCCCATCGATCTTACGGACGAACGCCGCCACTACCCGGTGCTGACCCGCAGCGACGACGATCGGCTCCGTCCGGATCGGAACGCTCCTGCCACCGTTGTGCTCGAGGGCCAGCAGCGCCACGCCTTCGCCGTCGATCGAAAGATCGATATCCTCGAAGGACGTGCCCCTGCCGAAGAGCGTCTCCACCTGGAATACGTACGAGCCGTCGGCCGGGAAGTCGTGCGTGACGACGATTCCGCCACGCGTCCCGTAGGGGGCGCCTTCGAGCTGGTCCCACGCGTGCTGCGAGACCTCGATCGGACTCGTGTACTTCGTCGAGGACGAGACGGCGTCCGGAACGCCGACAGCCAGACGGCTGATCTCCGTGGCCGCCCTCATGTATGCCTCGAGCAGCGTAGGCGAGAGCCCCTGTGCGGCAGACAGGTTGTCGAAGCTGCCCAGGTAGGTGTCTGGGGGAAGCCAGCGGCCGGCGTCCACGTCGAGCGCCAGCAGGTCACGGATCACGCGTTGGTACTCGGCCCGGTTGAGTCTCTGGAACCGTCGCCCGCCGGGATTGGAATCGGTCAGGGCCGCTTCGTCGATGACCGCCTCGAGCGTCTCCACGAGTGTCCGGAGCGTGTCGCCCGCCGGCCGCCGGGCCCCGGGCGGCGGCATCATCCCGGCGCGGAGCTTCAGGATCATCTTCTCAGCGGTTTCGGCCCGCGCGTCAGCACCCTCGACCACGAATGTCTCCAGCGTCAGGTTCCCCGCCAGCCTGCGCTCATTGTGGCAGCGGACGCAATACTGCTGGATCACCTCGGTGGGCGTTCGGGGGGGGGCATCGGGAAGCAAGGACACGGTTCCTGCTTCGAGCCAGGGCGTGCCGGTCCCGGCGGGGTGGCTCCCCGCCGCAAGCCATACCCCCAACAAGGCGGCACCAGCAGCGATTGTCTTCATGCTTCATCCCCGGAGGATGCAGGCTTCAGGCGCAGCCGTACCATCCCCGCCGCATGATGGAACTCAGATGAGCAATGTAGGAGGCGGGGTGGCGGACGGCCACACAGTTCGTCGCTCGGGCCGGGCGCGAGTCACCTAGTTCGCGAGCACAAGCGACCTGCCGATGAGCTTGCTTGGATCGGCATCCGGCCTCGGAACGAACTTGTCCAACCATCCGCCGTCCCAGCTGGCGATATAGACGTTGCCGTCCTGGTCCACGTCGAGCTGGTGCGGACGCGACAAGCCACCCGCAAAGCCACCCCTCGTCCCTCCGAATGCGCCCCAGTAGTACTGGAGCACGCCGTCGCGGCTGTACTTGAGAATCCGGTTCAGTCTCGCGGAGATCACCCAGACCCCGTCGTTCTCATCGATGAAGACGCCCACGGGATCAGACACGTCGGGCCATTCCTCGATGAACTCACCGTCCTCCGTAAAGATCTGGATGCGGTTGTTCGTGCGGTCGCCGACGTAGACGCGGCGATCCCGGTCCACGGCGAGGCCGTGCACCAGGTCGAACTGTCCAGGGCCGCTCCCGAGCTCGCCCCACTCCATCAGGTACTCGCCGTCCGCATTGTACTTGATGATACGGGAGTTCCAGTAACCGTCGCCGACCAAGAAGCTGCCATCCGGGAGGAAGGCGAGCACCGCCGGGTCGCCGTACGTGAACGGACCCGGGTTCGGATTTGCCCGTGCCTCTGCCCGGGTCGTCGGGTGGTCGGGGTCGACGAGCCGCATCACCAACTCGCTTCCGTCATTGGTGAACTTGAGGATCTGCATGTTGACCCCCTTGCCGCCACCTCGCTCGACGACCCAAACGTGGCGCTCCGGATCGTAAGGGCTGATGTAGACCTGGTGGGGTTTGTTGAAGATCGAGTCCCACTGCGTCCAGTTCTCAATGATGTTTCCGTTCCGATCGACGACCACCAGGTAGTTCGTGCTCCCCTCCCGCTCCCGCCCCTGCGCGTCCCGGTCCCCCCACACCGCCACGATGATCCGGTTGGGGTTGTCGACTGCGACGCCCGACACCTGCCCCCAGCTCCACGGCCCTGCGTGGTCTGGCGCCGGCTTCCACCAGTTTTCCACGGCCTCGTATTCTCCGGTCCGATCGTCCCCACCCTTCTCGATCGCTCCTTGCGATCCCGATTGCGGCGCAGCCTGGTTCTCGATTACGCAAGCCGGAAGCGCCGCCAACAAAGCGAGGGCGAAGGCTACGCCCATGCGCGCCAGTTTCATGATGCCTCCTCTCTCGCTGGTTCGCGATTCTGTGCTGCGAGCAATGTGCCCGCCGCGCGCGCAGTGCGCGACCCTCACGCTCGCCCGCCACGACTGAAGACCGCTAGTGCTAGTTCCAGCTCCAGGTCGGGTCCACGGCCTTCACGGCCAGGCCAAGCGCCTCGAACTCCCGGGTCCTTCGGTCCCGAGCCAGGTTGCCGCCGGCGCGGTGGCTCATCACCACGATGACCAGGTCGCGCGACGGGATGATATAGGTGCGCTGGTCGCCCGCGCCCGCCGCGTTGTAGGTGTCGGGCGGCAGAGTGGGGATGCGGCGTCCCCGTCCCGTCTCGTCCGCCGTGTTGAGCCAGAAGAGGCCGCCATAGACGGGCTCGGCCCAGGCCGGGGCGGGAGTCTGGACGAAATCCACGAAGTCCTCGGGTAGCAGCCGCTCTCCGTTCCACATTCCGCGCTGGACGTAGAGAAGCCCGAGCCGCGCCCAATCGCGCGCGGTGCCGTAGTTGTAGCCGGTCAAGATGAAGTTGCCGTAGATGTCGGTCTCCATCACGAAGCGGCGGATCCCGATCTTGTCGAAGACCTCGCGTTGGGGCCACGTCAGATACTCCTCACCGAGCTCGTTCTCGACGGTGCGGCGAACGATGTATCCCAGTGTCCACGGATCGGAGTTCCGGTATCGTCCGACCGTGTTGGGCGGATGCTCGGCATCGCGGCTGGCCGAAAACCGGAAGACGTCGATCGGGGCGGAGTATCCGAGTCCGTGATCCGCTTGCCCGGGGATGTAGGACGCAGCCATCTGCTCGGGCGTCGATCCGCCGCCGCTGAACCTCAGCCCACTCGACATGCGAAGGAGATCGGCGATCCGGATCTCGGCGCGAGGGTCGTCGGGGGAGTGTTGCCACTCCGGCACCGGCGCGCGCTGCCACAGGTCCAGACGACCCTTCTGGATCAGGCGGCCGATGAAGGTGGCCGTCATGCTCTTCCCCATCGACCAGCTCTCGAGCTGCATGTCCGCGTGGGCGCCCGAGCCGTACTCCTCCTTCACGATCCGACCTCGATGGACGACGATGAACGCTGCCCGGCGGTCCAGATCGTTCGAGAAAAAGGTGCGCGCGGCCTGGTCGAGGAGGGCTGCATCGACATCCGGCGGCAGCGGCGTGTCGGGCAGCTCGTCACCCATCGGCCACGGCGTCGACGCCGCGTCGGGCAGGGTGCTCACGACCCTCCGCGGCGTGAAGAGCGGCTTGTCCGTCTCCGGCCGCAGAATCACGCAGCCCTGGTCGCCGAAGTGACGCGCGCTGGCCGAAACGCCGTCTCGAGAGGCCATGACGATCCGGCGCTCGTCGTCGATCGCGAAGTCGAGGCGACCGCTCTCGTATCCCTCCACCAGCTCTTCGCCCAGCAGGACGCTGTTGTACAGCGCTTCGTGCCGCTCCCGCTCGGAGACCCAAATACCGGAGCAGTAGCGCTTGGCGGGCCCGGCCAGGGAGAGGCGCGCAACGGCCGAGGAGGAGGATTGCGCGACAGTGAGCTCGGGGCCTACGGTGGAAAAGGCGACGAGCGTAATCAGGATGCGTGTGACGGAGCCCCTCACGGTGCCCTCCTCGGTGTCAGGTGGATCGAGATGATTCCCAACCGCGCCCCCCGCTTCAGGGATCGATGTAGTTGACGTAGCGCTTCACTGCCCGCGGTCCAACCTCGGCGCTATAGATCACGCCATCGACGTCCGCGACCACACCTTCACCGCCGCTGCTAGCTGAGAGTGGCCCATCGTTCGCATCGGCCGGGTCGGGAATGAACGCCGTCACCTCGCCGGTCCGGGCGCTGCCGATGCGAATCCCGCGCTTCCACTCACCGCGACCTCGAAGACGATTCGACTCGGAATCGACTCCATACAGGATGTCGTTCTGGTCGATATAGATCCCGCTCAACCGGCTGAACTGATACCACTCGTCGATGAAGTTCCCATCCTGGTCAAAGATCTGGATCCGACTGTTGCCGCGGTCGGCCACGAACAGCCGCCCCTGCGAGTCCATGGCCAGCCCGTGCGGCGCGTTGAACTGACCCGGCCCCGATCCTTGCTCCCCCCACGCCATGATGAAGGTACCGTCGGGCGCGAACTTGACGATCCGGGCGTTGCTGTTCCCACCATGACCATCGGCAACGAAGATGTCTCCGTTGGGAGCCGTGATCACGTCAGACGGCATATTGAAGTGGCGCTCGTCGTTCCCGGTCTCTCCGGGCACGCCAAGTCGCAGGAGGATCTCACCGTCCGGACTGAATTTGATGACCTGATGCCCTTTGCTGACAGCTCCACCCACCCCCAGTACGAACGGAGCGTCTGTCACCCAGACGTTACCATCCCGGTCCACGTGGAAACCGTGGGGAAGCGCGAACAGGCCACCGCCGAAGCTCCTGACCAGGATGCCGTCGGGGTTGAACTTGAGGACGACCGGCAGCTCTGAGTCAGCACAGCTTCTCGGTGAATAGTTCCGATTGAGGGAGTCGGACCCACAACGTTCGGCGACCCAGATCGACTTGCCGTCCGGGTCGACGTCGATAGAACTCGTCGCCCCCCAATGTCGACCGATCGGCATCTTGGCCCAGCCATCGATCGACTGGTAGGGATTCGGTAGGTCATTCGTCGGTTCGGACCCCGCCTGCGCCGTCGCCGAGCCGCCGGTGATCGCGAGAGCGACGACAGCCACAGTCAGCCCGAACAGTGTTCGGATTGGACATGTCATCATCGTATCCCTCCTCTTTTCCAGAGCACGGGCCTGAGACGCCACCACATAGATTCGTACGGCTTTGGCAGCCTTACCGGTACCGCACGATACGGGGGCTATGTACTACGCGCCACGCGGTCTCTCGGCGGGACCGGCAGAGCAGCTAGGCCGCATTCCTCATGTCCACTCTGCTCGTGACGCCCACGACTGAGATGATGCGCGAGCATGAGGAATTCGAGGTGGAGGCGGATCGGGTCGGGGAGTAGCTCTCGGCTTGCGTCTCGGGGTGCCCAGCGTCATCGTGACGGATGGATGGCTCATTCGGTGGATTCGGCATGTGGGAGATGCTCTTCATCTTCCTACGTGTCGGCCACACGGCCGGGGAGGAGAAAAAAGATGGCTGAAAGCGTGTACAAAGTGATCGAGCTAGTAGGAACCTCTACTGAATCGTGGGAGAAGGCTGCGGCAGCAGCCGTCCAGCGTGCCTCCGAGTCGCTGCGGGACCTGCGTGTGGCGGAGGTCTCGGAGCTGGACATGGTGCTCAAGGACGGTGCCGTTCAGAGCTACCGCGCGAAGGTCAAGGTCTCCTTCAAGTTCGAAGCCGACGACTGAGAACACCCCGCCACAGATCTATCTGGCAGCGCCTTCCCTCTCGCTCAAGGTCAGCGAGTGTCCGAAGGCTCGTCCTTCTCAGGCTCTACTCTCGGGGCCTCCAGCAGCTTTTCGGTGAAGTCGACCCGTTCGTTCAACCTTGCCATCTCATCCTCGACCGAGAAGAGCTGATCACGGACGGCGTCCAACTGCTGGGAGATCTTGCCCAGCTCCGAGCGATCTTCCCGTCCGCCCTCGATCTGCCTGATGCGATTCCACATCGATCCGAGAACCGCGATCAGGACCAGCAAGAAGAGCATTGCAATACCCATGGCCTTCTCCTAATGCGCGCCCTTGGGTGGCACGGCTACAACCGTATCGCGGTCCGACGGATCCACACCCGGCAGGGAAGAACGGTAACGGCGCAGAGCCAGACCGTCAGGTCGCTACGCAAGACCGAGGAGAGTCCGGGGGCGAAGCTTGCGTTCCCTTGGAAAAAATGCAGAATCCTGGCCAGGACGTTCTTCAACGCTGCCGAAAAGCTTCGACCAGAGGCACGATCGAGGGGCACGGGCACGATGTCATGACTGCTTCCGAGGGCGGAAAGAACCAGGAGGGGAACCCTTCCGCGTCCACACACGGAAGCTCCGAGGGGGAGCGGTCGAAGCAGAGGCTCTCGGGGGAGACCATCCGCTGGCGTGCCCAGCTCCGGGCCGTTATCGACTCGATCCCCGACCTCATCTCAGTGAAGAACCGGGATGGCGTCTATTGGCTCTGCAACAGAGCGTTCTCGAGGTACGTCGGGGTGGAGCCCCGCCTGGTGGTGGGCAGGACCGATGCGGAGCTCTTCGATGAAGAAGAGGCGCGCCGGCGGAGCGAGCTCGACCGCGAGGTGCTCGACGGCCAGGAGACGCTGCGGAGCGAGTCCTGGAAGGAGTCCGCGGATGGCGGAAGAGCGCTCTTCGACACACTCGGGGCGCCGTTCTACAGCCTTGAGGGCGAGCTGCTCGGCCTCATCGCCATCAGCAGGGACATCACCGAGCGGCATCGCTTCGAGGAGGAGCTGCGCCGGGCCCGCGACGAGCTCAGCGAGCAGTACGAGCAACTCAAGGAGCTGGAAGCGCTCAGGGATTCCCTGACGCACATGATCGTGCACGACCTACGCAACCCGGTCACCGGCATCATCGCGTGGCTCAAGATGGCCCAGGAGACGGATCCCGATGCCCCCGCTGAGGAGAGCGAGCGCTACGTCGCCCGGGCGCTTTGGAACGCCTCCATGCTTGCCCAGATGATCAACGGGGTCCTCGACGTGAGTAAGATGGAAGCGGGGGACATGGAACTCGACATCCGAGTCCACGACATCGCGGAGACCTCGCGGGCCGCGCTCGATTCTCTCGGGGGCCTGATTCCCGATCGTGACGTAGAAGTGGAGTCCGACGAAGAGGTCCGGGCAGCCTACGACGAGCCGCTCGTCACCCGTGTGATCGCCAACCTGGTCGCGAACGCGCTCTGGTTCACGCCCCATGACGGGTCGGTGAGGGTGGTTGTGCGAAAGGGAGAGGATGGATTCGCGCGCGTGGAGGTGCGGGATACCGGCGAGGGGATTCCGGCGGAGTATCACGAGAAAATCTTCGAAAAGTTCGGTCGCGTCGGGCAGGACGCCCGACAAGTACGACTCCCGACCGGACTCGGCCTCGCGTTCTGCAAGATGGTGCTGGACGCCCACGGCGGGTCCATCGGCGTCATGAGCCAGGTGGAGAAGGGCAGCACGTTCTGGTTCGAGCTCCCCGACGGTTCTTGAGCCAAGCAGATGCTTGTCAAGCCGCACCTGCAGCACCACGGTCCGACCTCGCCTTCAGCACGTCCCGGATGATCTTCTGATGGTGGTTGTCGTGGATCACCGCGAACTGCAGCCACTGTGCCGCGTTGAGGTTGCCGAACGCGATGTGATTTCGTGTGGCGCTCGACGCCTGTAACTGCGCGAGGGAACCCTCTAGCCCCTGCACCCTCTCTCTGATTCCGCGAAGCTTCGCCGCCAGCTCCGCGGCGCTCGTCCCCTTGGGCAGGGTGCGCTCGGGAGCTTTACCCCGACCTCTCGGAAACGCACCGACGAGCAGGACGATCCGTCCGGCCAGGCTGGGGCCACCGCCTGTGTCGAGCTCGGGATCCCCGTCGCGGGCTCGCGCGATCCAACTCACGATTCCCCCACTGGCGATCGAGAGATGCTCCAGGTGGTCCTTCACGCTCCACTTGGAGACCGCCGGCGCTGATGCCTCGCACAAGGCCGGATCGGATGCCTGCTCGATCTCGAGGTCCAAGCTCGCCAGTAGTGCGGCGTGGGCTCGGCGGAGCTTCCTTCTGGTCACGTGCCGCGTAAGCTGTAATCTATCGGCGCCCGAGTCCAAACTCGTTGCCCACGGCCACAACTTTGCCGTCGCGGAAATGAACTTCGATGAATTTCGAGCCGCTCACCGGGTTGCCGTTTTCGTCCCTCAGCGTGGCGACGAGCTTTTTCGTTTCTGCATCGAAGACGTCGGGTGTATGAGTCCATGCGTAACGGCCATCCAGGCTGAAAGTCACCCACCCATGACCGCCTTGGGATAGCTCGACCTCCCCCGTCAGGACCGGAGGCATCTGCGTGGCGTCGAAAATGAACAGCTTCCGGCTTTCTTGGTCGCTGATCCACAGTTCCGTTTCATCGGGCGTGAGAGCGACTCCGTGCGTACGATGGAGAATCGGTTCATCTCCCACGAGCACGTGATGCAGCACCCTCTCCTGCTCGAGGTCGACAACGTCGAAGCCGACATGACTGCCGAGGCTCACATAGGCGATGCGGTTCGCGGCGTCCACGGTGAACGGGAATACGCCTTGTCCCCCGGATTCGCCCACGGGCTCGATTTGGTGAACTACGCTCTCATTCTCCGTATCGAGGACCGTTAGCATCATGCTTGTCCCGAGATAGAGAAACCGGCCGTCGACACTCACGAGGCTATTGTGTGCTTGACTCCCGACGCGGACGTGTTTGATGAGCTCGCCGTTGTCCGCGTTGAGGACCAGAACACCGCTCTCCTCGCCGGAAATCCACCATCCGGTAGGAACGTAGACCTTCTTGCCATCCATCGTGATCGACGATCGATCACTGCCCAACGCATAGGTCTGTTCCCAAGTGATCTGGTCCGTTTCCAGATCGAAGGCTCCTATCCGGGGATTCTGGGTGGAGAAGTAGGCGCTGTGGGTCTCGAGGTTCGCGGCGAAACCTCGAAGGCCTTCCTCAAAGACGGGGATATCGATCCGGCGCACGAACTTGTGGCCGTCATCGATATCGAAGATCAGAATGCCGGCACCGTCAGCGCGGCCCTGTGTCTGGGCCGCGTCGGGCGTGCTGAGGTACAGATAGCGCTTCGTCTCGGACTGGTCGCAAGCGAGCGCGGCGGTCGAGAGAAGAATCGTGGTGACCGAAAGTAGGATACGCATGGGGGGGGAATGTATTCCCGCCATTTCAAGGCGTCAAAACTACTGACGGAGCCGTCCCAGGCCGGGCGCGTCTCAGTTTCGTGCCGAAGAGCACGTAGTATACGATTGACCTCTCGGATGTCGTAGGCCTCTGACCGGGTGAGCCGAGCCATGCATGAAGAGCAACATCCGAAGCTATCGACTGCGGGAAAAAAGAGCTGTTCTCGATTCTGGATCGTTTCAAGTCAGCGATCGTCTCTCCCGAAAGCCTGCGGTCTCGATACTCCCACGTCCCCTCCAGAAGGCTGACACCGCGCAAGCGGGAAGTGCACGGGCCGGGACATGAAAACGTCCCATCAGGGGCTTGGCATCACCACCGAGGAATATGACGTCCTCATGGTGCACTGTGTTGCGAGCCTCGAGGCATGTGGCGTCAGGGAGGCGGAGAAGACCGACGTCTGCGGCTTTATGAACAGCCTCAGCCCATACCCGATGGCGCACCGAAAACAACGACCCGTGGACCTGGGGCGTATCCACGTTCGAGGTCGGTGAGGCGGTGGGCCGATACGCGATTCGCTCCGGTGGCCATTCGTGGGCGGATTTCGATGCCTACGACGCCGGGTTTGGTCCGGAAGGGCTCGTCCATTGGAACGCCACGGTCGCCATGCCGCCTTCGCCGAGCTCGCGCTCGATGCGGTAGCGGCCCTCTAGGGCGGCGTTCAGGCGAGTGATGGGGTCGGACATGGGGATGCCCTCAGGTCAAGAGGCGCCACTACCGAACCTCTCCAAGGTACTGGTCGACAACCGCGCGCGTCTAATCCCGCTCGTTCCGGCGCAACGGAACGAACCGGACCGGAATGATGTCACGTATCTCGACCTCACCTCCGGGCAGCTTCTCAACCACTTTCAAGATCTGGAAGGAAGACAGGTCACCCACGGGGATGATCATCCGAGCGCCAGGCTTCAACTGTTCGACCAGTGGCTCGGGGATGTGCTCGGCCCCCGCCGTGACAAGGATCCCGTCGAACGGGCTCTGTTCAGGCCATCCGAGGTACCCGTCACCGGCACGGACAAACACGTTCGAAACTCCGAGTCTCTCGAGTCGCTCGGCCGCTGAGCGCGCCAGCTCCGGAATGATCTCAATACTGTAGACCTCCGAGACCAATTCAGCCGCAACGGCTGCCTGGTATCCGGAACCCGTTCCGATCTCCAGCAAGCGGTCGTCCGGTTCCGGCTGGAGGAGTTCGGTCATCAGGGCGACGATATAGGGCTGTGAGATCGTCTGATCGAGCCCGATCGGGAGCGGTCTATCACTGTAGGCGCGGGCTTGATACTCGGCAGGAACGTACTCGTGGCGGGGGACCCGCTGCATCGCCTCGAGAACCCGGGGGTCAGTGACTCCGCGCGCCTCGATCTGTTCTTCTACCATCTGGTGCCGCGCTCGCTCGAAGTCCATTTGCTGGCGTGACAGGGTGGACGCATTGGCCTGAGCCGGCGGCGCCGGACCACACGACGCGTTCAGAGCAACCGCGACGGCAAGAAGCAGTTTCCTCCCCACCTTGCATTCGTGCCTCTGGTCATCCGGCCGGTAGACGGTCGCCATGCCGCTTTCGCCTAGCTCACGCTCCACGGGGTAGCGGCCCTCCAGGGCTGCGTTCAGGCGGGTGATGGCATCGCGCATCGAGAAGTCTTCGGCATGTGAGGATCAGACCACGTCAACATCCGGTGCGGGGCACGGGGGGCGCAAGCAGCACCCCGTCAGACGTCTGGGTACACACGCCCCACGATCCCCGCGAGACCATGCCGAAATGGCGCTCTATGTGCCTGCAGGAGCGCGGCTTGATGAGACCTCGAACGTCAGGTGACCGACTTCAGTCGCCGAGTCTCCGGTCGAGTGATTCGAGGCCACTGATGACCTCGTTGAATCCCGATTTCATCGCTCCGAGAACGGCCAGCAGGAGTACCACGATCGTTATCTGAACGAATAGGAATACCAACTCCATATAGAGCTCCCGGATTCTAAGGGGGGCCGACCGGTGATCGAGCCAGCAAGCATCGGGGCGACCGAGCCAGGGCCGGGCCCGTTGGTCTTCACGATAGTGCCTCACTGACGAATCAGCGACGCGTACCTGAGGGCCCGTGCGGGAGAGCGGCGTGATGCGTTATATGGAGCACCGATCCACAGGGGAGTCACAGGGCTCGTCTTCGTCCCGCCGCCGGTCCGCGAGGTCCCCAGCGCTGCCGGAACCGGTTGGCGGCCGCCCGGCGAATGGGAGGGCCATGCCCGAAGCACGCTACCTCGAAATCGTACCGACACAGGTGGCGCAGGCTCATTACGGGATCTCATGCCCATCGTCTACCAGCTCGTCGGTTGTCGCAGGAGCTACGGCTGTTGGCTTTGGCGCGATGGTCTGACGATACAGAACTGCGTTGAGGACTCCCGGCGAGGGAATGAGCCGTCGCATCCACGGCATCGGTGATCCGGTCAGCACTACCGGGAACGCCAGTATCCACAAGAGTCAGACCGTCAGAGTCGGAGTCGAGGAGGAATGCGTTGACGCCCGGCAAGCGTATCCGATACCGGGCTGGATCGGCTGGACGCTCATCGTGGTTGGCTGTTCTGGGCTGAAGCCCAGTCACTTGCAGATTCAGCTTCTCGTTCTCGGTGCGCCGTCTCAGGCGAGCCGCGCAGACGACCTAACCCGCCGCAGGCTCACGACTTGACGCTAAGGCGGAGTTTTGGAACAGGACGGGGTCCAGATATGGGGTCTCATCGCGCTCCTCCCCGAGATCCCGCCGGGAGACGGTCGTTCTGATGGTGCTCCGCTTCCTCGTAATGCCGGCGGAGCAGATCGTCTCCGAAGTCGTTCTGGGGGTCCCGCCACACCGAATGCACGTGGTTGGCTCCACCCTGCACGTTGTCGTACTCGATCAGCACGGTAGGTCCGTGGATGCGGTAGTAGTGACCCTCGCCGCGCTCCGTGCTCCCCGCCCACGCGAAGTGGAGGTTCTCGAGTCCGGCATCGTGGATCCGCTGCATCTCCACGACGGCGACGTCGGCGTTGGCGTTGTTCAGGTATTCCTCGATGACATGCATCAGCGCATGACTCTGTGCATCGTTCATCTCTGAGGCGGGCAGCCCTTCGAAGCGATCCAGTTCCACCGTCCGCGCGTTCCCCGTGACGATGTCCCGGGGAGCTTCCGCCTCGATGATCACGGTCCGGAGTTGGGCGTCGGTGAGGAGGGCCATGAGCTCGCGGGCCAGATCCTCCTCGGCTCCCAGGAGGCGTCGCCCGGCGTTCGGACCCTCCCCGACCACGTGCGGATTCGAACCCAGGAATGCCGGAGTCACAGACGGAGTAGCCCCTCCGGCCGAGGTGAAGTTCATCGAGATGTGGTGTCCCTCGAAGCGCCACGCCCAGGCGCCATCCTCGGAGGGGGCGCCGAAGATGTTGAAGTAGTAGTCCTCGGGATCACGTCGATCCGGCCGGCCCTCGATCTGGCCGAGGATCCCTTCGAGCTGCATGACCCCGGTCGCCTTCAAGTAGCCCTGCGAACTGAGAACGCTCTGCAGGAGCCCGTGGGCGGCGGTGCGCTGCTCCGGGTTCATGTCCTTGAGCCGGACACCGTAGCGCTCGCGAGGTACGAAATGCCAATCGAAGCGTTGCTCGGCGTCCAGCTCCCACGTGCCCCGATCGCGCTCGGCACTACCGAGGGTTCCGACGTACGCTTCGGCCGCCGCGGCCATGCGGCCGCCTGTGTCGGCGGGTGGGGGCTCAGGGGCTCGGACCATTGACGCGGCCACAAGGATGGCGGTCAGGAAGGCCGCCCCGAGGATGATCAGGATGCCGCGCATGAGTGTCCTCCCGCTTCCGACGTGGAACGGCGACGGTACCAAGGCGGCAAACATGCGGCCAGCGAGCCGGCCGCGACAGAGGGCCGAGCACCCTCCGCACGGTGTTCATTGGAGTCATGACACTCCTCCACCTCACTCCTGACGAACTCGGGCTACGCGGTGATCGAGGTGCCCGAGGGGTGACCTCCACGGCATGATTCGCTCGGCACAGACGAGAGCAACGATTGCCTCGCTCGCCACGCGTTCCTCGCCCAGGGCCTTTCGGCTGGAGTCGGCCCCTCTGGACCTACCTGATTCCCGCGGTGCCGCTCACGTGCCTGTGGGATGGCTGCTGCCCAAAAAAAAGGCACCTTGCCACGCTTCGGATATACGTGAAGAATCAGGCTCGAGGGGATGAGGGGCGTGGCTTCCGCTGTCTCACAGGAGAGGACCAATGAAGGACTGCTCGATCCAACTGACGCATCACCCCGGCGATCTCGCCCGGGTGGCCGAGGCGCTCGCGCGATTCGGTGCCAACATCAGGGCACTCGCAGTGGTCAGTGTCGGCGGCCACGCGATCGCGCGCATCATCCCCGACGATATCGAAATAGCACGCCACGCGTTCCAGGCCGCGAACATCCGTTTCGAGGAGAGCGAAGTGCACACCGTGCTACTCGAGAACAGCCCGGGCGAGCTCGCTGCCGTCACGAACCGACTCGGCGATGCGGGGATCAACCTCGAGGCACTCTACGTCACCGGGATCACGGACGACCTCATCGAGATCGCCATCGTCTGCGACAACCCCAAGAAGGCCAAGAAGGTGCTGGAGGAGTTCTGAGCCGGGCCGGCCGGCCAGCTCTCGCTCCGCGCAGAGCGCTACTGGCTCGGGTCCTACCCGTGCTCCGCGAAAACTCCATTCGCGGAGCCCAGCGCCCCCATACGTATGACTACGTCGTACTCGTACGTACGCTGGGCGGAGTGTCCCCGAAGGGGCCGGACCCGTTGACGTTTCTCGCTGATCTTGGCGTAATCCAGACGCCCGAGATCCGGGACTCCGGCGTTGGAGAGGGCGTAGTACCTGTTGTTGCCGTCGATGAAGAGGACCGCGCGATCAGCCATCGGATGGTTCCCGGGAAAAAAGAACCCCGGCGTGTGGCCGAAGCCAGACACCGGGGGGATAAAACCCGGCTCCCCGTGGGGCTCCAGGTTTTACAAAACTCGGTACTGCGACCCGCATGGTCAATGTTTCTATGGGTCGCGCGGGGCACCTAGGCGGCGTGTACGGCCACATGAGCCGAAGCGCGAAGCGCGTAGGAAACGAGCTGAGGCGAGAGCGTGAGTCTGGCGTTAGCCGACGTTCCTCCCTGCCCGCCTAGGATCGCCGCCCTTCGAGGACTCGTCGCGTGGTTGGCGTCTCCACTGCGCGAGCGCGCCGCCGGCCAATCGCTTCTTCGACTCGCTCAAGAAAAGGCCACTTCTCCGGATCGCCACCACGATCTAGGCCGGCTCAAGGCGGCCCTTCATGTCAGTGTAGGCGGTATCAATAAGTGCTTTGAGGGCCTTAGCATCGATGTCACGGTCCGGCCTGAGCTTCACATGCCGCATATACTTGCCAGTGCCTTCCAACAAGCCCGCCGGATCCGCAAGCTCAGCGCCACGAAAAAACCCGACATTGACGTGCGCTGCGAATGCGTTGGCGTATGCGAATGCCGCGTCACCTACACATGCGGTCGGATGGCCGTCATGCAGTAGTTCTCGAACATCGTCTCCACACTCGCGCATGACCTCAAACCAGTAGTGCGCGATAGCCCCCAAGCCACCCGCATGTTCCTCCATCCAGGCATCGATGGCCGGATCGCGTTTGACCGAACTGGGGAGCAGAAAGAGTCGATTCATTGCTGTTCACTTCAGACGCGGCGCCACGAAACCAAGACCAACGTTGAAGACATCAGCGCCGCATAGCGAACTATTGATTTGCCGCGAGCAGGTCGGTCACGAACGCGGCGCTCGGACGCTGACTCGCGGCATATGTTGCGGAGAACATGCGCCTAGGCATGGATAGCGGCTAGTTGGTTCGCAACTCACACTCGGCACGCCTCCAGGAATTTCGGCTAACGACGCTTATAGGGCGTTTCCCTTCCTCACGATGAAGACCGCCTGCCGACGTCCCAATGAGCCAAGCTTTTTTACCTTGACGAAGACCGGCGTTGGTGCATGGCTCCGGGTTCCGCCACATGATGGTGGTGATAGGCCCCCGACCCGGAGTCCTCACCGATGAAGTATCCGAAGCGCAGCCAGTACAAGTACGCGGAGTCTCGATATCGGGTGCGGAATTGTGAAGTGCATCTGGCGGATTGAGACAAACGGGTAGGGAAATAGGTTTGCGGTTCCGCTCTGGGAGAGCATGATGTTGGAGGGCTCGACCGAGGAGGAGCCATGAAGAAGAGACGACGGAGTTTCACAGCGCGGCAGCGCGTACAGATCGTGCTGGAGGGTCTGCAAGGCGATACGACGGTGGCGGATGTGTGCCGTCGCCATCAGATCAGCTCGACGATGTACTACCGCTGGCGGGACCAGCTGTACGAGCGAGCGGATCGTTTGTTCGAGAAAGAGGGTCGAGGCGAGGAGCGGA